>DASYRI010000155.1:0-22775 GCA_036004545.1 Gemmatimonadales bacterium | reverse complement strand
CGGGGTAGGGCGCGCGCTCGAGCTGCTCGGCGCGGCGGCGCTGGTGGTGCCGCGGCTCGGCGTGGACCGCGCCCGCGCCCTCGCGGCGCTCGAGGGCGGCGCCCTCGCCACCGACCTGGTGATGGACCGGGTCGAGACCGGCACCCCGTTCCGCCGGGCCTACCGCGAGGTCGCGGCGCTGCTCCGCCGGGGCGAGCGGCTCCCGGCCCCGGCGCCGGCCCGGATCCTCGCGCGGCGAAGCGGCGCCGGCGGGCTCGGGCGGCTCGAGCTCGGACGGGCCTGGCGCCGCTGGAGCGCCGCCGAGCGCTGGGCCGAGGCCGAGCGCATCCGCTTCGAGCGGGCGATGGCCCGGCTCGCCGGCCCGGGCGGCGCGGGGGGGAGGGGGGGGAGGGGGCGCCGGCGATGAAGGGCGACCGCCGGCAGCGCCACCGCAAGATCCTCGAGCTCATCTCGACCCACGAGATCCGCACCCAGGAGGAGCTCGCCGAGTCGCTCGCGCGCGAGGGCTGGGAAGTCACCCAGTCCTCGGTCAGCCGCGACATCGCGGCGCTGCACCTGGTCAAGGTGGACGGGTCCTACCAGCGCGCCGCGGCGGCGGCGCGGGCGCGCCACGATCCCGACGAGCAGCGGATCGCCGACGGGGTGCTCACCCTCGAGCCGGCGGGCGACGCGCTCATCGTGCTCCACACCCCGCCCGGCGAGGCGAACCGGGTCGGCGCGGCCCTCGACCGGCTCGCCTGGTCCGACGTGTTGGGCACCATCGCGGGCGACGACACCATCTTCGTCGCGGTGCGGGACCCCGCCGCGCAGCGCCGAGTCATGCGGGCGGTGCGCGGACTCGCCATGGCGCCCCGATCGGCGTAGCTTCCTCCGGCCATCGGCGATCAGCTATCAGCTATCGGGCGATAGCCGATAGCGAACAGCCGACAGCCGATAGCCGATAGCCAACAGCCGATAGCCGGAGAATCGAGCCCCCATGCCCATCAGCCAGATGTTCCTGCCCGAATTCGATCAGGAGATGGCCACGACCCGCAGAATCCTGGAGCGCGTTCCGGAGGGAAAGAGCGACTGGAAGCCCCACCCCAAGTCGATGACGCTCGGCCGCCTCGCCGGCCACGTCTCCGAGCTGCCCGGCTGGGGTGTCGTGACGCTCGATCAGACCGAGCTGGACTTCGCGCCGTCGGGCGGGCCGGTTTACGAGCCGGCCACATTCACGGACCGCGCCACGTCCCTCAAGCGCTTCGACGACGGCGTGAAGGCGTGCCGCGACGCGATCACCAGGAGCTCCGACGCCGACTTCATGGTGATGTGGACGCTGAAGCGGGGCGGGCAGAAGTTGATGAGCATGCCGCGCGCCGCCTGCCTGCGGAGCATGGTGCTCAACCACATCGTGCACCATCGGGCTCAGCTCGGCGTGTACCTCCGGCTCAACGACGTACCGCTGCCGTCATCCTACGGGCCGACGGCGGACGAGCCGAGGATGTGAGCGGGCGACCCGCGCCCCGGGACCTCCGAAGCGCCGATGCCTTCCGTCCCCGACCCCGCCACCGGCATCGTCCGGGTAGGGTCCTTCAATCGCTTCATCCAGCGGTTCGAGGACCTGATCGGCGCCTCCACGCGGATGGTCCTCTTCTTCATCCATTCGCGGCGCTGGCGTGAGAACCACGATGCCGCGATCAAGGGCTTCCTGGAGCGCAACGGCACCAGCCTCGAGGTGTTCCTCCCCGACCTCGAGGACCACGAGCTCATGTTCTCTCTCGGCAAACACTTCGACGACGGGCCGCAGATCCCCGGCATGGTGGTTGACGCCTACCGGTACTTCGGCCGGCTGGCGCGGGAATACCGGAAGCCGGCCGACCTCTGGCTCTTCGCCCGGTACCCCACCTTCTCCTTCTACCGCTTCGATGAGCACACCGTGATGGCGCCGTACTCCAACAGCGCGGCCAGGAAGGACCTCCCGGCGTTCGAGGTCACCAACGAGAGCGCGCTCGGCAAGTTCATCGCCCGGGACATTGCGGACCTGAAGAAGGAATGCCGGCAGCGGAGCCCGGAGAGCCTCGAGGAGGTGATCGGCAGCGCCGCCGTGACGCTCGGCTGAGCGGGGCGGCCGCTGCCCTGGTCGGTAGCGTCAACCCACCGCCTTGCCGAGCTCTCGCAGCGCCGCCACCTCAGCCTCATGGAGCGCCGCCACCCGCCGCTTGAGCTCCCGGCGGAGCGCGCCGCTCTCCGCGGCATCGAGCGGGAAGCCGTCCTTCATCGCGGCGGCGTTCGCCTCCATCGCCTTCTCGCAGGCCGTCACCGCCGGACCCGCCGAGTCCCTCTCCTCGCTCCGGAGCTCCGCCCGCCGGCCCAGCAGCTCCCTGGTTTCGCGGAAGAGCGGCACCGCGTCCGGCAGTGCGGCATCCGCGAGCGCACTCCATTCGTGCCCCAGCTCCCCGTAGCGCGCGGCGAGGGCGGCGAGCTTTCGGTCGTTCAGGGCCGATCCCGCCTCCTCCAGGAATTCGGCGAACAGCGGGCGGCAGAGCCCGCCGCCGGTGCCGTTGTGCTCGACGTACTCGGTGATGGACCGGAGCCCCTGGTAGAGGTGATGACCGGGCGGGAAGAGCTTCTCCCAGGAGTCCGCGGCCCTGCTCCCGTCCAGCCGGTCGGCCCAGGTGGCGAAGGCCTCCAGCGTGAAATTCTTCATCCGCGCGTTGGTGAGGCCGTCCGCGCAGGCCGCGATCCCGTCGCGGACCAGCTTCTTGAGGTCGGGCACCTTCCCCGAGGGCTCCAGCGCGAGCAGCCGATTCTTGTCCTTCCTGGTTCGCCCCCGGGCTTCCGCGAGCCTGGCGAGGGGGATCGGAATCAGATCGTCTGCGAGGTCGCCCACCAGGGCGGCGCCGGCGGCGTCGTCAATCGCGTGCACCGTGGCCAGGTAATACGGATTGCCCTGGAGCTCGAGCCACGCCATGACCGGCCGGCCGCCGGCGAGCAGCTCCCGCAGGTGCTTCTCGGCGGGCTTGACTCCCGAGGACTCCCTGACCACCGCCGTGACCCCCATCCGCTTCGCGGCCGCCAGCGCCCACGCGGTGTGATCGTGCCAGAGGTGTCGTCCGGCGACGAAGAAGCTGGAGAAATCCTCCTTGGGGTAATGGAAGGTGAACATCCCCGCGCCGATCCCGCCCGCGATCCCGAACACCATCGCCTCGCTGAACGGAGCCTTGGTGTGCGGGGCCCGCACGCCGGCGTGGGAGAGGAGCGCCCGAAGCGCGGTGGGACCGGGCGTGCTTCCGGGGTAGTGGTGCAGTGGTGGGATGGCGTCGGTGAAATCGGGCGCCTGTCGGAGGATCTGGCGGCGGGCGGTGGAATAGCTCTCGCCGGTCTTCGCCACGCGGGCGCGGACCAGCTGCTTGAAGTGCTTGCGCTCGGTCATCGTCCTCTCTCCTTCTCGGGCCGGGGAGGGGAGGGGGACCCTGCGCGTCCCACGCTCTCCGGCGATCCGAGAAGCGAGGGGGACGGTGGTCGTGAGGCCCTCGAGGACAGCAATCCCCTTTACCTCCGCAACTGCCGGGCGGCGCAGGCGTCCGGTCAGGAGGTCGGGCGCGAGGAGGCGCCGGGGGATACGCTACTCGAAAAAGCGGATTCGCGGAAGTGGGGGTGCGGAACGACGCGAGGTCGTCACCGAAAGCGTGACGGTCTCGCGCGGAGGTGGCCTGTGGGACCTACTTGTTCGGTTCCGACTGCGGAGGGTCCCCGTCGTCGGGTCTCTTCCACTTCCGGGACTCTTTCAGGCCCCGGTTGATCAGGAACTTGGAGCGCTCGCGCAGGATCTTGAGCTCAGCTTGCCACTCCGCGTCGTCGTCCGAAGGATTGTCTACCATAACATGACTCCTGTGCTGTCTACCCTTCCCACCCACCGCCGGCGTCGCCTTCCAGCCCGTCCAGCCTTCGTTCATGGACCCGCAACGTTTCCCAGATGTCCGCGACCTTCTGTTGGAGCTCCCGGATGGCCGGGTCGTCGGACTCGGCCCCGGATCGGGTCATCTCCTCTACTATCTCCCGGTCAGTTCTCCGCCTCACGGAGAACCCGAGAAACCGAGACCGGCCCTCCAAGCGTCGTATGAAAAATGCTGAGGCGGCGAGGGCTAACGCAAGGATCGCAAAGAGCGCGAGGGCCACGACGGCAGAAGTCCGGCTTCAGGTTCGCCCAGAGTTGCGGCGATCACGAGCTGGGACCTAACCGGATTGCCCCCTCGGCCCCTCAAATTCACCCGGACGCCGCGCTCGCGGGTGCCCTCCCGCCCGCCGGGACCTCGCGCCCGTAGCGGACCGCCGTGATCTCCGCCAGGATGGCGAGCGCGATTTCGGCCGGGTCCCGGCCGCCCAGGTCGAGGCCGATCGGGCCGCGGAGCCGCCCGATCTCCTCCGCCGTGAACCCGGCCTGGCGGAGCCGCTCCCGCCGGGCGGCCTGGGTCTTCCGGGAACCGATGGCCCCGACATAACACGCCGGGGACCGGAGAGCGATGTCGAGCGCGGGTTCGTCGAACTTGGGGTCGTGGCTGAGGAGGCAGACGCAGGTCGCGGCGTCCAGGCCCACCTTGCGGAACGCCTCGTCGGGCCAGCCCAGGATCAACTCGTCGGCGTCAGGGAACCGCTCCCGGGTGAGGAACGCCTCCCGCCCGTCGGCGACGACGGTCCGGAAGCCGAGCGGCCTCGCCAAGCGGACCAGCGCCATGGCGACGTGCACCCCCCCGAACACCAGCAGCGTGGGCCGCCGGGGGAAGACTTCGAGGAACACCTCCACCGAGCCGCCGCCCTCCGGGATCTCGAACGATTCAACCCGACTGGTGAGCAGCGGCAGCGCCGCGGCCGCCTGGGCGGCGATCAACTCTTCGAGGCCGCCCGGCAGCGATCCCGTCCCGATCCGCGTCCGCGCCCCGCTCTCCTCGAACAGGAGCCCGGCGCCGACCGGGGCCGAGTCCGGGCCGCCAATCACCGTCGCCACCACCGACCCCGACGGCCGCCGCGCAGCCTGGAGCAGCTCCTCCCGCACACCTGGCTCCACGAAGACCTCGATCGTGCCGCCGCAGGAGAGACCCATCTCCCAGGCGCGCTCGTGGGTGACCCCCCAGCCCACCCGTTTCGGCGTCCCCCTCGCGATGGCCGCCTTGATCTCTTCCGCCGCGGCCGCCTCGACGCAGCCTCCGGAGACCGATCCCGCCATTCTCCCGTCGGCCGTTGCGAGGAGACAGGCACCCTCGGGGCGCGGCGCCGAGCCCCACACCCGGGTGACCACGGCTCGGCCAACCGGCCCGCTCGCCGCGAGATGCTCGTAGTCGTTCAGCAGATCGCGCATGTCTGGCTATCCGTTCCGGACCGGGAGCCGCCGAGCGAGCTCGATCAGCGATCCCACGCTCGCGCAAGGCACCAGCCGGTCCACATAGGGGAGCGCGGCGCGAAGCCCGGCCGCCTCCGGCTGGAACCCCGGCCGTTCGGCGAGGGGATCGAGCCACAGGAGACGATAGCAGGAGCGGCGGAGCGTCGCCATCTCCCTGGCGAGGAGCGCCGGGTCGCCCCGCTCCCAGCCGTCCGAGGCGAGCAGCACGAGCGCCCCGCTCCGCACCGTGCGCCGCACCCAGCGGCGGTTGAGCTCGCGCAGGCTCTCCCCGATCCGGGTCCCCCCGTTCCAGTCCACCACGCTCCGCCCCACCCGACGGAGCGCCTCGTCGGCGTCCGAGCTCCGGAGCTGGCGGGTGATCCGGGTGAGCCGGGTGCCGAAGACGAACACCTCGACCGGCGCGCCCGCCCCCGATCGTCCGAGCGCATGGGCGAAGCGGAGAAAGAGCCGGCTGTAGCGCTCCATCGAGCCGCTGATGTCCGCCACCAGCACCAGCGGCCGGGCCCGCCGGGGGTGCCGGAGCCAGCGCCACGCGAGCGGCACCCCGTCGCTCCGGATCGCGGCGCGGAGCATGAGCCGGAGCGCGGGCCGGGCACCGCGCCGGGCCCGGCGCCAGCGGCGGGAGGGTCGCGCCGGGAGCGCAGGGCGGATCGCCGCGACCAGCGCGAGCGCCTCGCGCGCCTCCCAGGGCGTGAGCGCCGCGAAATCGGCGGTGCGGAGCCGCTCCTCCTCGCTCGCCCGCGCCCGGAGCGGCTCGGGGAGGAGCCGGCCGGGCGGGTTACCCCGCCCCGCGAGCACCGGTGCCACGGCCGGGAAGGTCGGCGGCGGCAGCTCCTCCTGCCTGAGGCGGGGCAGGAGCGGCGCGGCATCTCCATCGCCCCCGGCCGGACGCCCGTGACGCCGCCAGAAGAGCGCGAATGCCCGGTCGAAGAGCGCCAGATCGTCGCGCCTTCGCACGAAGACGGCGCGGCCGGCCGCCCGCGCCGCGCGGGGATTCCGCATCCCCACCCGCCGGAGCGCCTCCAGGAAGAGCCGGCTCTGCCCCGGCTCCACCGCGAGTCCCGCCCGCCGGAGCAGCCGCCCGAACCCGAGCGCGTTGGCCAGTAGCGCGTCGCCGCTCGCCTCGCTCATCCGTGCGGCTCCGCCCCCGCCCCCGCCCCCGCCCCCGACCCGGCCCCCGCCCGCGCCCCCCCACTCGCGCGCGTCTCGGCCAGGAGCGTCCGGGCCCCGTCGCCCCGGAGCCGCGCCACGTCCTCCTGGTACTTGAGCAGCGCGCCCAGCGTCCGATCGATCACTTCGGGTTCCAGTTCCCGGGTGCCGAGCGCCACCAGCGCCGCCGCCCAGTCGAGCGTCTCCGCGATGCCGGGTGCCTTGAAGACCTCGGCCGACCGGAGCCGCTGCACGAACCCCACCACGTCGGCGGCGAGCGCGTCGCCCACGCCCGGCATCCGGGCGTGGAGGATGGCGCGCTCCCGTTCGGCGGTCGGGTACTCGATCCAGTGGTAGAGGCAGCGGCGCTTCAGGGCGTCGTGCACTTCGCGGGTGCGGTTGCTGGTGATGATGACGTGGGGGCGGATCGCCGCGCGGATAGTGCCGATCTCCGGCACGGTCACGGCGAACTCGCTCAGGAGCTCGAGCAGCAGGGCCTCGAACTCCTCGTCGGCCCGGTCCACTTCGTCAATGAGGAGGACCGGCGCGGGGGGCGCGGTGGCCTGGAGCGCCTGGAGCAGCGGCCGGCGGAGCAGGAACGCCTCGCTGAAGACGTCCCGCGAGGTGGCCTCGGAGATCCGGCCGCGCGCCTCGAGCAGGCGGATCTCGAGCATCTGGCGGGGATAGTCCCACTCGTAGAGCGCGCTCGCGGCATCGAGCCCCTCGTAGCACTGCAGCCGGATCAGCTCGCCGCCGGTCACCAGGGCCAGCGTCCGGCCCACGGCGGTCTTGCCCACGCCCGCCTCGCCCTCGAGAAAGAGCGGGCGGCCCAGCTCGAGCGCCAGGAACACCGACGTGGCGAGGTCGGGATCGGCGAGGTAGCCCCGCCCGGCGAACGCTGCGGCGAGCGATTCTGGAGAGCAGCTCATGGCCGGGACGGGTGCGGGGCCGGGTGCGGGAGAGCGGGGTGGCGGGCGTTGCTAACCCGTCATCACACGCTTCTCCTCGTCCAGCGCCTTCAGGTCCTCGGGCGTGTCCACGTCGGGGTTGTTGCCGGCGACCGAGATCATCCGCACGGTGATGGCGTGGCGCTCCAGCACCGGGGCGAAGCCGGTCTCGCCCCGCATCTCGCCCGCGAGGGACCAGAAGCTCCGGTCCAGCAGCAGCGGATGCCCGGGCTCGCCCGGAGTTTCCCGGTAGGAAGGGCGCACCGCCTTGACCCCGGAGCGGCTCCAGGTCTCCACCAGCGTGCGGATCACGTCGAGGCGGAGGAGCGGCTGATCGGCCAGGCAGATGAGGATCGCCTCGTCTTCCCGCGGGGAGCCGCGGCCGGTGATCGCGTCAATGCCGGTGCGCAGGGTCCAGGAGAGCTCGCCGTCGGCGACCCGCGTCTCCACCGGGTGACAGCGGTATTCCGTGGCGAGGGCGCGGACCGCATCGTCCTCGGGGCGGTGCACCACGATCGTCCCGGCGACGAGCCCCGCCGCGCGGGCGTGGGCGAGCTGCACCAATACGTGGGCGAGCAGCTCCCGGTCGTGCCACTTGTGGAGCAGCTTGTCGGCGCCGAAGCGCGTGCTCTTCCCCGCGGCGGGGACCAGACCGTAAACTTTCAGCGGCCGCGACTCAGCGCCGTGGCGAGCGCGCGGCGCACCGCGACCCCCGCGAGGTGGGTGCGGTACTCGGCCGGGGCGTGGATGTCGCCGGTCACCGCGATGCCGGCGAGCGCGCCGTCCGCCACCGCGGCGATCGCCGCCGCGTCCGCCGCCGTCCCGACCAGCGACGCCGCCGACGCCGCGAGGAACGCGTGATCCGAGACGCCGGTGAGCGCCACCACGCAGTGGTTTACGGTGCGCCGGCTCCGCCCCACCACCGCCGCGACCCCCACCAGCGGGAACCCCGACGCCGCCTGCTCGAAGCTGAGATACGCCGTCATGGCGCCGCGGGGAACCGGCGGCACCACGATGTCGGTCAGCAGCTCGTCCGCCGCCATCGCCGTCGTGAAGGGCCCGAGGAAGAACTCCCGCGCGGGCACGCTCCGCTTCGCGGCCTTGGAGCGGAGCTGGATCGTGGCGTCGAGCGCCAGGAGCACCGCCGCCATGTCCGACGCCGGGTCGGCGTGGGCGACCCCGCCGCCGATGGTGCCCCGGTTCCGGACCTGGACGTCGCCGATGGTCCGGCACGCCTCGGCGACGAGCGGCGCCCGCTCCGTCACCAGGGGGGAGTCGAGCAGCTCGCGGTAGGTGGTCGTGGCGCCGATCCGGAGCCCGCGCCCCTTCTCGGCGATGCCCCGGAGCTCCGCCAGCTCGCCGATGTCCACCAGCCTGGCGGGCTGGGCCAGGCGGAAGCGCATCATCGGAAGGAGCGAGTGGCCCCCCGCGAGCAGCTTGGCGCCGTCGCCCGCGGTGAGCGTGTTGAGCGCGTCCCGCAGGTTCCTGGCGCGCGCGTAATCGAAGCTGGCCGGAATCATCGGGTGCCTCCCCCTCCCCCCGCCGCCCTGGCGGCCTGCATCGCGGCCCACACCCGGGCCGGGGTGAGCGGCTTGTCGATGTGCTTGATCCCGAGCGGGGCCAGCGCGTCGCACACCGCGTTCACCAGGCACGCCGCCGACGCGATCGTCCCCGCCTCGCCGATCCCCTTCACGCCGAGCGGGTTGACCGGCGAGGGGGTCACGGTGTGCGCGGTCTCGATCGCCGGCATCTGACTCGCGCGCGGCACCGCGTAGTCCATCATCGTGCCGGTGAGCAGCTGGCCCTGCTCGTCGTACACCGCCATCTCCTGGAGCGCCTCGCCCAGGCCCTGCACCACCCCGCCCTGCACCTGGCCCCGGACGATCATCGGATTGATCTGGGGGCCGCAGTCGTCCACCGCAATGTAGCGCAGCACCTTCACTTCGCCGGTCTCGGCGTCCACCTCCACGGTCGAGAGGTGGGTGCCGTAGGGGAAGACGAAGTTGGAGGGGTCGAAGAAGGCGCTGGCCTCGAGCCCCGGCTCCATCCCGGCCGGCATGTTCCAGGCGACGTTGGCCATGAGCGCCAGCTCGCCGAAGCTCTTCCCCTGGTCGGGCGAGCCCTTCACCGAGAAGCGTCCGTCGTTCCACTCCAGATCGCCCTCGCTCGCCTCCAGGAGATGGGCCGCGAGCTTCTTCACCTTCTCCTTGACTCTGCCGGCGGCGAGCTTGACCGCGGAGCCGGAGACGGCGGTGGTGCGGCTGCCGTAGGTGCCCCAGCCCTGCGGGGTGGACTCGGTATCACCCGCAACGATCTCCACGGTTTCGATCGGCACCCCGAACTCGTCCGCCACGATCTGCGCGAAGGTGGTCTCCTCCCCCTGGCCGTGGGGGCGGGAGCCGACGTACACCCGCACCACGCCGGTCGGGTAGACCCGCACGATGGCCGATTCGTAGAGCCCGCCGCCGAAGCCGACCGCCCCGGCCACCTGGGACGGGCCTAACCCGCAGATCTCGGTGTAGCACACCACTCCCACGCCCAGGTAGCGGCCCCCGGTGCGGGCCCGGGCCTGCTCGGTGCGGAACGACTTGTAATCGAGCAGGCCGAGCGCCTTGTCGAGCGCGGCCTCGTAGTTCCCGGAGTCGTAGCTGATTCCGGTCGCGACGGTGTAGGGGAATTTGTCCCTGGGGATCAGGTTCTTCCGGCGGAGCTCCGCCGGGTCCGTGCCGATCTCCCGGGCGTAGAGGTCCACCAGCCGCTCGATGAGAAAGGTCGCCTCGGGGCGGCCGGCGCCGCGGTAGGCGTCCACCGGCGTCGTGGTGGTATAGACGCCGTAGACCGTGCCGTGGATGTTGGGGATGGTGTAGGCGCCGGAGTACATCAGGCCGTGGAGGATGGTCGGCACACCCGGCCCGGCGGTCGAGGCGTACGCCCCGAGCCCGGCGTACACCCTGGTGCGCAGCCCGGTGATCTTCCCCTCTTTCGTCCCGCACAGCTCCACATACTGGACGTGGTCCCGGCCGTGGATCGTCGCCTGGTAATTCTCCGAGCGGTCCTCGGTCCACTTGACCGGCCGGCCCAGCGCCATCGCGGCGAAGCAGGCCAGCACCTCGTCGGCATAGACCGGGATCTTGCTTCCGAACCCGCCGCCCACGTCGGGGGAGATCACCCGGATCTTGTGCTCGGGGAGCTTGAGCATCACCGAGCAGAGGAAGCGGTGGATGTGCGGGTTCTGGCTGGAGGACCAGAGGGTGAGCTGGCCGGTCCCGGGGTTCCAGCTGGCGATTGCCGCGCGGGCCTCCATGGCGTTCGGGAGGAGCCGCTGCTGCACGATCCGCTGGGACACCTTGACCTCGGCCGAGCGGAAGGCCGCCTCCGCGTCGCCCCCGCTCACCACCCAGGTGAAGGCGATGTTGTTGGGCACCTCGGGGTGGAGCGCCGGAGCGCCCGGCCTGGTGGCCGCCTCGGGGCTTACCACCGCGGGGAGCGGCTCGTAGTCCGCCTCGATCAGCTCGAGCGCGTCGCGCGCCGCCGCGCGCGAGGTCGCGACCACCATCGCGACGCCGTCGCCCACGTAGCGGACCTTCTCCCAGGCGAGGAGGGGATGGGCCGGGATCTTGAGGTCGCAGTTGGGCACGTTCCAGGCGCAGGGCACCGGGCCGGCCTTGTCCTTTATATCCTGGCCGGTGTACACCGCCAGCACCTCCGGCGCCGCCTTCGCCGCGGCGGTCTCCACCCGCTTCAAGCGAGCATGGGCATGTGGGCTCCGGAGGATCGCCGCGTAGGTCAGGCCCGGGAGCTTCAGGTCGTCCACGAAGCTCCCCCTGCCGGTGAGGAACCGGGGGTCCTCGCGCCGCTTGATCCCGCTGCCGAAGAGCGTCGTCATGGTCTCTCCCTAGGCCTGCGCCGGGATGGGGCGCATCGCGTCGGCCGCGGCGCGGATCGCCTCGACGATGTGCTGGTAGCCGGTGCAGCGGCAGAGGTTCCCCTCGATCGCGTGGCGGATATCATCCTCGCTCGGCCGCGGGTTCGAGGCGAGGAGATCCACCGCGCACATGATCAGCCCGGGGGTGCAGAAGCCGCACTGCAGCCCGTGCTTCTCCCAGAACGCCGTCTGGATCGGATGCAGCTCGCCGGGGGACCCACCGTTCAGGCCCTCGATCGTGGTGACCTCGTGGCCCTCGGCCTGCACCGCGAGCACGGTGCAGCTCTTCACCGCCTTCCCGTCGAGGTGAACGGTGCAGGCGCCGCACTGGCTGGTGTCGCAGCCGATGTGGGTGCCGGTGAGATTGAGGTCGTCCCGGAGGGCATGGACCAGGAGCGTTCGGGGCTCGACTTCGAGGGTGTGGGACGTGCCGTTGACGCTGAGGGTGACGGAGCGCTTCATCGGGCCGGCTCCTTGCTGCCGCGGTGACCTGGCGGCGGGGGCGTGGATAGATCGGCGGGACGCTACAGCGCCCGGCGGGCGGGGTCAAGGCGAGGGGTTGATCGGGGGGCGGGGAAGGGGGTAGAGTGGGGGGCAGTGGATCGTGGGCAGTGGACGGTGGGCAGTGAATAGTGAACGGCCGCCTGGCGTTCTGGGTGGCTCACTTTCCGTCCTTCCGTCCTTCCGTCTTTCCGTCTTGTTTGGGGTGTAGCTCAACTGGCAGAGCGCCCGGCTGTTAACCGGGAGGTTGCAGGTTCGAAGCCTGCCGCCCCAGCTGCCCTCCGCCACCTCCCTCTCTTTCCGGCCGCTCGAGCGCTCACAACCCCAGGCGCTGCTTGAGAAACGCGACGGTCCTGGGCCAGGCGTCCTTCGCCGCCGCCAGGTTGGCCCGCTCCTCGGCTTCGTCGCGCTCAGTCTTGGGATCGTCCTGCGCGCGCAGGAAGCCATGGACCGCGCCCTCGTAGTTCACCCCGGTGTAGGTCTTCCCCATCGCCTTCATCATCGAGTCGAGCGCCGGCATCGCCGCGGCGATGCGCGCGTCCTTGGAGCCGTTGAGCAGCATCACCGGCGCCTTGATCTTTGCCAGCGAATCGGCCGCCAGGGTGCCTGGTACGGCGGGCGTCGTCGCCGTGGCCGGAGTGCCGCCGCTCATGTAGGGCAGGCCGTAGTAGGCCACCCCGCCGCTGAAGCCCGTCACCCCGCCATGGATCGCGTGCATGAAGGTGGTTGACCCGCCCCAGCAATAGCCGATGACCGCGTATTTCTGCGTGGCCGCCGGCTGGGTCATCGCCCAGTTGGCCGCGGCGACGATGATGCCATTGCGCTCGGTGCTGTTCACCCCGCCGATCAGGTTCCGAGCCGAGTCATCGGCGAGCTCGACCGAGGTCGGACCACCCCGCACCCGGGAGAGAAAGTCCGGCGCGATGGCGATGAACCCCTCGGCGGCCACCTGGTCCGCCACGCCGCGCACCCAGGTCGAGAGTCCGAAGATCTCGTGCACCACCACCACGACGGGCGCCTTTTGCCGAGCGGAGGGATAGACCACCCACGCCATCAGGGAGTCGGCCGACCCGGGCTCGAGCGCGATCTTCACCCATTCGCCATGACGCGGGCTCGAGGAGAGCCGCGCCGGGGCGGACAGCTTGCTGGGTGGCAGACCCGGGGTTCCCTGACGGCGCGTCTCACCTGCGGCCATGCCGGCGGCGGGTACCGCGACATCGGCCGCCCTCATGTGCGCCAGGTGGTCGTCGGGCAGTGGGCCGGGACGCGGGGTGGGCTGGAGTGTGCAGGCGGCGAGGAGGAGCGTTCCGGGGACCAGATGGCGTGGCATGGGCACCTTCCCTGGGCGGATATTCGGCCGGCGTGCGTTTTGGGGAAGGAAGTCTCGCACCGTCTCCCTCACCGCGCCAGACCCGCGAGGGCTCGAGCCCCGGCGTGGCGGGCGGGGCTCGGGCTCCTGGTCATCAACGCGAACGGGGCTCCACGTCCGCGAGCCGCCGCACCGCCGCGCGCGCCGCCTCCACTCTCGGTTGCAGCTCGGAGTCGGCGTTCTTCCAGAGATCCATGAGGGCGCGGTAGTGCCCCGCGGCCTTCACCGCGTCACCCTTGCTCTCATGGAGGGCGCCGAGGCGCTCATGGACATAGGGCAGGACACTCGCATCGAACGCCTGCCGGCCCCATTGCGGCAGCGACAACACGCGCTCGTACATCACGATCGCCGAATCGGTCTGACCGGCGGCCTCGAACACGCGGCCCAGCTGCCAGGGAAGGCAGATCACACACCCGTTCGCCGGGCCGTCCGGCGCGGTGTCGCCGCGGCGGAACTCCGCCAGGGCGTCGGGGTAGCGGTGCTCCGCCAGCAGCACCTCTCCCATCGCGGAATGCCGGGCGGGCTCGTCCAGGCGGCGCCGGGCGGTGTCGCTGACCTCCCGGCCGTACTCGCCGAGCAGGGCCCTTGCTTGTTCCGCGCGGCCCAGCGCGGCGAGCACTTCGGCCACGGTGAGGTAGGGGCGGTTGGCAATCGGTTGGGCTTTCAAGGGAGACCGGTTCAGGGCCGCTTCCAGGCGAGTCGCACCCGATTCCCGGTTCCTGCGCACGAGCGCCGCGACCCCCGCGGCGGGGAGCGCCTGGGTGAGATCCTCCGCCCGCGGAGGCGCGGTGAGCCGTTCCCATTCCGCGAGCCGCCCGTCCCTGAGGGCGAACACCCGCTTCCAGCCGAGGGCCCAGTTCTGCGCGTCGGGAACGCCCGCGCGGGAAAGGCTGTCAACCTCCCGGCGCAGCTCACCCAGGCGGCCCTCGTGATAGAGGAGCTCGCGAGCCAGTCTCCTGGGAGCCGGCAGGCCCGGATCGTGCCGAACCGCCAGGTCCGCCGCCGCGCGCGCGTCGGCCAGGCGCCCGGCGGTCACCAGATTCGGGACCCGGTTGGTGTAGGGAAAGGCCTGGCTCGAGTCGGTGCGGATCGCGAGCACGTAGAGCGATTCCGCGCGGGCGAACTCACGCCGGGAGCTGAGCTGGATTCCGAGATAGTTGAGCGCAGCGCCACTGTCGATCGCGTTGCCGATGGCCAGGAGTCCTTCCCAGGCCGCTATCGCCGCGGGGCGGCTCCGGTGCGGCCCGCGGACCAGGTAGGTGGCCTCGACGAACCGGCGTTCCCGCTCGCTCAGGCGCCCGCGCAACTGGTAAGCGCGCTCCAGCGCCGAGTCGCCCGCGGCCTGTCCCATTCCCGCGTTGATCCGGGCGGTGCCGAGCAGCCGCCACCCCATGGCGAAGGTCGAATCCAGCCGCACCGCTTCCGTCGCCAGGCCCACCGCCTTGGCCGCATTCTGCTCGATCCCATTGGCGCGGAAGGCCTCGCTGTACTTGCGAAGCGCCGCCAGGGAGCCGGTCGTCGCGTCGGCCAATGGCACGGTTCGCTGCACCTTGCGCAGCGACTCGCCCGCCCGGGAGCGCAGGGCCCGAGTGACCTTGTCCATCGCGTTGATGAATCCCTGCGGCCCGCTGCCGGTGGCGGTCACCGAGGCGATGGGGTTGAGCGAGTCGGCCGAGACGAGGCGCAGGGTGACCACATAGCCGCCGGCGACTCCGGTCACCTCGCCGTCAATGATCGCCTTGATGCCCTGGCGTAGCGCGATGTCCTGGGCGAGCCGCAGGTCGAGCCGCGTCGTGGCGGGACGCTGGGTCCGCTCGATGGCGGCGGCGACCGCGGCGGGAGGCAGCAACGAGAGCACCGACGACTCCAGCAGCCCCTGGCGCACCGCGTCGCTCGCCACGCGGCCCAGTGCGGAGTCGGCGCTGCTGACCCGGAAATCGGTGAGGATGAGCTGGTCCCGCTGATGGATCCTGCCGGCTGCCAGCAGCGAGCCGGCCGGGCCCAGCCCGAGCTCTCTGAGCACCATGAAGCCGGCGACCACGAGGACGAACCCGCCGAATGCGAACCCGGCTCCTCGCATCGCGCGCCGCCGGCTCAGGTGGGGACCCGCCTTGAGCACCGTCAGCAGGATGACCGGCAGTCCCAGCGCCATCGCGATCAGCGCGCCGGGAAAGACCCATTCGGGGAGCCCGATGACGGACGTCGCCAGCCTGGCGAGCAGCGCCACGGCGACGACCGCCCCCGCGTACCAGGCGAGGGCGCGCCGCACGGCGCTCCCAGGCGGGAACTGTGTCATGGCCGGCAGCGAGCTTCCGGTGCTCACGGTATCGAGCGCAGGCACCAGGTCGGCCGCCGTCCGGGGGCGCTGGTCCGGATCCTTGGCGAGGCAGCGGGTTACCAGGTCGGCGAGGACCGGCGGGGTATCGGGTCGCGCGTCGGAGACCTTCGGCGCCGGCTCGCTCACCTGCGCCGCGAGGGTCCTGGCGGGCGTGCGCCCATGGAATGGCGGGTGGCCGGCGAGGAGCTCGTACGCGGTGCATCCGAAGGCGTAGAGGTCTACCCGGTGATCGGCGCCCGCGTCGCCGGCCACCTGCTCCGGCGCCATGTAGGCCGGCGTCCCGATCACGGTGCCGGTCTGGGTCAGGGCCGCGCCGCTCTCGGTGCGCGAGGCGGAGAGCGCCTTGGCGATCCCGAAGTCGGTGACGACGGCGGTCCCGTGGGAGAGCAGGACGTTGTCGGGCTTGATGTCGCGGTGGACGATGCCGCGCTCGTGCGCGTAGCTCAGGGCGCGCGCCACGTCGCGCAGAATCCCCACCGCCTCCGTGATGGAGAGCGGGCCCTGGCCGAGTCGGGACCGGAGCGACTCGCCCTCGACGTACGGCATGGTGAAGTAGGGCAGGCCGTTCGTGTCGCCGGCGGAGAGCAAGGGGACGATGTTGGCCTGCTGGAGCGACGCGGCCAGCTGGATCTCGCGGTCGAAACGCTCGGCGCTGACGCCGGCCGCGAGCTCGGGGGAAAGCACCTTGATGACCACTCTGCGGTGGAGGCGGGTTTCGGTGGCGGTGAAGACGCGCGACATGCCGCCGCCCCCGAGCTCCTGCTCCAGGGTGTAGGAGGTCCCTAGGGTCTGCTGGAGCTGATCGCGCAGGTCCGCGGTCACGGAACTCATCTTACTCCAATCGGGTGCACCCAGCCAGTCTCCCCCGCGGCGCAGCCACCGAAGGATTTACGACGGAGCTCGGCCGCTGCCGCTCGCGGCTCGGTCCGGGGTTCGTGGGAGCCCGCCAGCCTCGGCCCCGCTAACGACGCTCCGGGCCGAAGCGAAGGCTGGCCGTGGCGGCTTTGATTTCCAGGAGGAAGGCGACGAGCGCGCCGATGAAGGCACAGAGTCCGGCGATGAACAGCACGACAATGAGCCCGGAAAGATCGCGCCCAAGGGCCACCCCGGCGAACAGCGCCACGATCACCACGCAGATGAGCAGGGCACAGGTCGTGGAAAGGGTGATGGCCCGATGTATCAATCGGGCCCGCCGCGAGAGCACTCCCAGCTCCGCGTGAATCGCCGCCGCAGCGCCCTCGGTGACCGTGGGCAGCGAGCCTTCCAGCGAGCGGGCGCGGTCAATAATGCGCGCCAGGCGGTTGGTCAGGACGGTGAGCGTCACGCCCACGCCGGACAGGAGAAACACCGGGGCGACGGCAAGCTGAATGCCGTGGGCGATGTCGGTAATGCCGGAAGTCTGCGTCATTGATCAGGCGCAAAAGCCGGTGACCACGCCATGACACCCTCGGCCTGGCGGCCGCTCACTTGTCTCGGTAGCAGCCGTTCCAGCAGCTTCAGCGATGCTCCTCATGGATGAAGCGCTCCGCGTGGGGAAGCCCTCTGGCCCGGACACCGATCGTCAGCTGCAATCCCGGGTTATGCCGCCCTCACCGGCAGCCTGAGGATGGTCTTCAGTCGCGAAGCCGGCACGCGCCGCGGATCGGACAAATATATCTCATGGTGCTTCCCATGCGGGCGCAGGCCCTTGCTGGCGGCAAAGGTGTGCATGCGCTCGAGGCTTGCCCTTTCGGCAGCATACGGGCCGACGTGCAGGAGCTGGATCGACGGGCCCTCGTCGAGTCGGATGAGCGTGACGTCGCCCACGGCGGGGTCCTTCCCACGCCCGCGCAACTGCTCGAGCGCGGCGCTGCGGTCCATGGCACGAATGAAATCGGGGGTCCGGATCAGAAGTTGCCAGCGCCATTGGGAGCGCGCCTCATCGAGGAATGTGATTCCTGCCTTCTTCCGCCCCCACCAGAGTCCTTCCAGTTTGGACACGGCGTAATCCGTGCCGGCGAACTTTTTCGCCATTTTGACAGTAAAGGCCAAGTTGTACAGAAGTCCCAGTCGGATGGTAAAGACCTCGCCGCCAGGCTCGCCCTGGCCCGTGATCGCCAGATACTGGGCAGGGTGCGGCGTGATCAGCGTCGGGATGGGCGGCGCCGCATAGTCGGCCGCGAAGGTCTTGTAGAGGTCGAGCTTCTGCGCGGCGGCCACGGTGACGACTCGGTTTGTTGATTGGAGGCTGCCCGAGGCTAGGCGAAGGGCAGCATGCACTTGGCGCCGCCACTCGTCGAGCCGACCCATATCTCCTGCGTCACGCCGCGGGGCAGAGCTGAGAAGCGCACCACCCAAACGAAGTCACCCTTGCGGGCAACACCCGGCAAGTTGACACCGAGCATCAACAGCCCTACGACCTTTGCCCCCTCTTCCGCGAGCACGCCGCCGCACTTCTCCAGCTTATACCCGATGGCGAGCCGCTGGGCCTCGTCAACGCTGGGCACCCTGCTTGCTCTCAGCTGTTCGCGGGCGGCCCGGAGGCCGGTGTCCAGCTGCGCATCATCCGGTAACTGCGCGAGCCAGAGCCAATCATCCAGGCTCCGAAGGTCCGCGGGCGGAGACGTGGGGTTTTCCTGGGCCCGGAGGGGCAGGCTGGCGGGGACCAACAGGGCCAGAACGAGAAGTGTTCTGTTCATCTCATCCCTCGTGGCGGAAACTCGGGCGACGCCGGAAGCGCCTGACGACCTGCGCTTCTCCAGGGAGGCCCTGCTGAGGCCGCGGGCCATGCCTGGCAATCACGACTGGAGCCGACGTCGCTCGCCCTCCGGTAGCGCGGCGCGGCGCGCCAGCGCCACCGATGCTACCGAGAGCACAGCACCCAGGGGGCAGAGGATGTATACCATGCGGTCGTCTACCCCGGTGAGAAGGGGCCAGGCGGCAGCGGCAAGGGTGCCCCACAGTGCCGCTCGAGCCAACGAAAGCTGGACCAACGGCTTGCCACGCTCCCCGAAGGCGATAAGGATCCCGCACCCGGCCCCCGAAATGAAGCCGACGAGGCCCAGGATCGCCCCCGCAAGCAGGGGGCTCTCGCCCGGATCAATACTCGCCGGGTCCACCGCCCCGATGGCAAGGCCAAGGAGCGCGCCGAAGACCGCCCAAAGAACCGCCCACGTGAGGCCCATGCCAAGAATACCGCGGATACGCCGTAGAAATGTGCTCATGCTGCCTCAAGACATATCTGTCACCGCTTCGGCCTTACGCCCAATCCTGTCCCGCTCCCAACCCTACCTCCCAGCCACGATCACTGCAATGTCCCGCGACGTATGTCGCCCCGCACAACCGACCCCCGACGTTGGCCGAGGTGACCGCAGGCGAAGACCTTCCGCCGCACCCCGCGCCAGGCGTCCTCCAGGTTCGCTCAGTCGCGGCGGACCGGCTACGACATGTAGATATCCGGCCGGCCCGGACCATTCGCATCGGGCATGACCCCCGTCACCACGAAGCCGAGCTTGCGATAGAAGAGAAACGGGTGGCCGCCACCAAGATCCTTGAGCTCCGCGATGTGTCGGGGAATATCCGCAAAGAGATCGGCCTCGGCGAGCGAGGTGATTCCAGAATCGTCATCCGTACCAAGTGTGACCGTGAAGGCTCCCCTGGCGCCGGCTTCGGCTTCGAAGGCCCTCACCAGGGAACCGCCCAGGCCTCGGCGGATTCTGGTCACTTCGTCGCGTGCCCCCGCGAGGCTGGGCCAGCCGAGGGGGTGGTCGAACCCCTCGTGCAACAGCTCGGCTGCCTGGTCGCGAATCCCTGCTGGCTGAGTGGCGAGGTCGACGAGCTCCATCTCCGGCTCCTGGTCGGCCCGACACCCGGCGCTTCTGCTGCGGTCGAGCGGGGCCGGCTCCACCGCAGAACGGGCCCGGCAGCAGAAAGCGCGGGTCAGATGGCCCAGGCAGCAGCTGCTAGCCCAGGTACTCGGCGCCCCAGCGACGGACGGCGTAGATGCCGATGCCCGTGCCGATCATGCTGACGACGAAGGCGGTCATGGTGCCCGCGAAGGCGCCCAACCACCAGCCGATCGCACCGCCGATCGTCGCGCCGAGTAAGATTGCCAGCTTGCGCACCTTGGCGCGCCTCCGCCTCGAGTGAACCCGGAGCCTGCCGCCCGATCGGGCCTCGCACCCACCACGGGCGGAGGGCCCGATCCTGGATCTACTTCTTCGCGGTCGTGACCTGGACGAGTGCCACCCGCCAGCCCTTGGGGTCCTTGACCCAGATGTCGAGGACCCAGACCTCGCCGGCTCTGAACCGACGCGCGAAAGCATTGCCGAATGGTGTGATGGTCTCCTCCTGGTGCGGGACCGGGGTCACTGCGGTGTCGCTCTTGAATTCGGCCAGACGCTGGGCCTTGGTCAACAGTGTGCCATTTGCCGTCACCACCGTGAAGTTCTCGGTGGTAAGACGGTCCCATGTGGCGGCGTCCACCTTGGCCACCGCCAGATCCCGCGCGCTCATCGCTTGTTTGAGGTCGGCCGGCACCTGTGCCGCGCTCTGCCGCGGCGCCAGGAACGCGAAGGCGACGGCAAACCGAAGGAGCTGGGTCGCGAACATGATGTTCCTCCTCGGAGACTGGTCCACCTGCGGATGGTGGGTTGCACGTGCTACGGCTTGGCGGGCTTCGCCTCGCCGCCCTGCTTCAGTTGTGCCGCGGTCAGATTCACGTGCCCGACCGACTGAGCGATGATCACCCGCCCGCTCGGCACTTTCTCGCCATGCGACCAGAGGTGGAAGATGATGCCGTCGGTGGTCGCCACGAGGTCGGCCACTCCCTTCGCCTTGTCGGGCGGCAGATCCAGTACCTGGACCCGGCCGGTGGCGATCTCCTGCTGGTGGTCGTGCCAGTTCTTGTTCCAGTTCTCCAGCGAAACCGCTCCCGCCCGGGTGATGGACTTGGCGATGATGTACTCCACCTGCTGGAGTGGGGCGCTGGCCTCGCTGGAATCATAGACCAGGCACTCGATCACCGGCTCCGGCGAGAGAACCTTGCAGTAATGATGATACGGACCCATCACCCTGCCGGCGACGACGTGGGGAGCCGTCACGTGGATCGTATGGCCGTCCGCCGGCGTGGCCGCAGGTGCGCCCTGGCCGCCCGCGGGCGCGGCGAGCAGAACCAGGGCGCTCAAACCACTGAGGATGCTGGGCATGCGGGACATGGGGTGCCTCCCTTTCTCGTCATTGGTTGAACCCACACGGCATCGTACCTGTCACCCGGCAATCGTCCACGCCGCCGAGCGCGGTGCGCTTCTGCGGCGGCGCCCCGCGGACGCGGTTCGGCACTAATGCTACCCCCGAGGCGGTGGATGCGCCATCTCAGCGCGGCCCCGCCGGCGGCAACCGCGGGTTATGCCGCTCCGGGCCCGCAACGGCGCCGCGCCCGACGTACCAGGATTCCGCACCCGGCCAGCAGACCGGCCGGCAACCACACCCATCGCAGCTCGCTCACCAGAATCCGGAGCCCTCGAGCGTTGAAGCTACCGCCGATACTGATCGGCGAGACCTCGATGGGTCGGAAGGGGAAGAAATACCGCCTGCTGCTGAACGGCGAGAAGAAGGCGATGCCGGGTCCGCCGTTGGTCAGCGCGTCGAGCAGGCCATGAGACGCAAGCACGAGGACGAAGAAGAGACCCAGCCACCAGGGATTGGGAGCGGGCCTGACCCGACTGACATACGCCCACGCCGCGGCGAGGCCGACCACGGTGGCGAAGAAGAGGGAGTGGGTGAGCCCGCGATGGCCGACGACCGAGCGAGTCGGGACGCCGAGCCAGAACCCGATGGCGTCGAGGTCCGGGACGAGCGCCAGGGCACCCCCTGCGACGAGGGCCCGGGAGGGAACCCGGGTCCGGTCGAAGCAGGCCCCGAGTGCGACGGCGACGGCACCATGAGTGAGGGCGGAGGCCATCGAGTCCCTCTAGCAGCGGATCATGACTGGCGCGTTCTCTCCTCCACCATCTTCGCGTGGGCCAGCGGCGTGTCGAAGGTCGGTTGAGCGTTCACCGCGTCGGACCCGCCCGGAGGGATGCTCAGGTAGCGCCATGCCGGCCCGCACAGGGAGTGGGCCAGGTAGACGATCTGGCCGACGTGGTAACTGAGGTGGGCCAGGGAGCGGTGCAACGCTTCGTGAACGGCCAGGGGCTGGCGGCGAATCGTTACGGTCGTCTGCAGATCGTCGTCCCCGAGCGAGGCCAGGGCTGAGAGCAGCACGTCCCAGCCCGCGGCCCATTTGGCCAGCAGGGCTTCGCGCGAGACGGTCCTGGCGACAAACTCCTCTTCGCGCCGCCGCCAGGCCTTTTCCCCATCGGTCGTCAGAAAGTCCGTGAACCGCGATTGAAGATTGCCCGCCACATGCCAGCAGATCGTGGCCAGCGAGTTCCCATTGCCGGGTCCGGGTGCCGAGAGCAGGGGTTCGGGCACCTGGGCCAACGCGCCCTCAGCGAGTGCCTTGTAGCGGCGGTACTCGGCCTCGATCGACTTGATGAGAATGTTCACAGGCTGAAGCTCCGAATCAGGTTGAGAAACGCCCGGGAGCGCCTCCGGTTCCAGCGCCAGGACGCCCTGCGCTTCTGCTGCGGCCGCGCTCCCGCCAGGCGGCGCGGAGGGTCCCTGGAATTTAGCCCGGCGGCGGCGCCCAGCGGAGCCGAGCGCGCGGCCGGCGGCAGCCTGGGCGGGCAAGGACACGAGTCCGGAGCGCTCGCTCGGGTCAACCATGGCGGTCGACCAACGAGCCATCATTGGATGGCCGGGCCGTTCCCGGAACCGGCCCCACCTGGTCCCCGCGCGGGCCAGGCGCGGAGAACGAGAGCCACAAGAACGGCCGTCACGGCCCCTCCCGCCAGCCCCACGCCGAGCGAGCTTCCCCCGTACACGACCGGCGCCAGCGCCCCCGTCAACACGAGGGCGATGCCCCAGCCAACCAGGATGGGGAAGACCAGTCGTCGGCGAACGAAGATCGCGGCGATCGCGGCGACGGCAGCGAATCCGTAGAGCAGCTGGGTGGCGGTGGCCACCTTCATGCCCGGCGTATCAGCGACATGGGTCGCATTGATACCTTCAATGAGCCCGTTGTACCCCGTCAGCAGGAGGGCAATGCCGACGACGGTATAGCGGAGGATTGCGCCCGCCCGCGGGAC
>DASYRI010000154.1:0-23334 GCA_036004545.1 Gemmatimonadales bacterium | reverse complement strand
CTTGGCGCTATCGTTTCTTCTGTCGATTCCCCTGACTCCTAGCCCCTGACCCCTGACGCAATGACCTGGATCCGGACCGTGTCCCAAGCCGAGGGTGGCGAGGAGCTCAGGCGCGCAATCGAGGCGCAACGGGTGCTCTACCCGGCGGAATACGCCGACCCGGTTCACCCGACCGGCGACGGCACCTCGGGGATCGTGGCCTCGCACAGCCTGATCCCCGCGGCGCTGGAGCACGCCTTCTCGACTTTTGGCGTCCTGATGGCGCCCGAGCTGCCGCTGACGCGCCGCCAGCACGAGATGATCACCACCGTCGTCTCGGCGGCCAACCGGTGCAAGTATTGAATTGACTCGCACGCAGAGTTTCTGCGTCGCGTCACCCTGGACGATGCACTGGTCGCGGCCCTCCGCGACGACTACCGGTCCGCGCCGATCGAGGAACGGGACCGGGTGATGCTCGACTACGTCGTGCAGGTCACCCGGGACGCCACCCGGATCTCGCCGCGCGATCACCAGCGGCTCCGGGCCGCCGGCTTCGACGACCGGGGGATCCTTCAGATCACCCTCATCGCCTCCTGGTTCAACTACATCAATCGGGTGGCCGACGCGCTGGGGGTGGGACGGGACTGAGGCGCCGCGCGCCGGTCGGGTTACGGTGCTCGCGCCCGCGCCGGCCGGCTCACAGCGCCCGCGCCCACGCCGGTCGCTTGGCCAGAACCCGCGGGTAGACCGGGCAGCTCTCCCGGTGCGCGCCGGGCAGGTACCCGCTGCTGATCAGGAACTCGCCCACGATCTCCCCGCCGGTAAAACGGAACGTCTGCTTGAAGAGCTGCACCCACTCCTCTTTGGTGCGCCGCCGGGGATGGCGAGCCTCCTTGGCGTCTTTGCGTCCTTGCGTCTTTGCGTCCGTCTTGCGTCCTTGCGTCCTTGCATCTCCCTCCGCCCTTGCGCCTTCGCGTCCTTGCGTCTTTGCGTCCAGCCACAGGTGCGCCTCCAGCCACTTCGCGAACGACCCGTGGCTCTCCCGCAGCTCGAGCACCGCGCGCGCGTTCGCGATCGCCGCCTCCACCTTGAGCCGGTTCCGGATGATCCCGGCATCCGCCAGGAGCCGGCGCACCTCGCGCGGCCCGTAAGCGGCGACGACCCCGGGATCGAATCCCGCGTAGGCGCGCCGGAACGCGTCCTTCTTCTTCAGGATCGTGAGCCAGGAGAGTCCCGCCTGGTTGATCTCCAGCATCAGCCGCTCGAACAACGCGGCATCGTCCCGAAGCGGGAAGCCGTATTCGGTGTCGTGATACGGCCCGTGCCATTCGTGGCCGGGGGCGATGTCGCAATAGCTCGGCAGGGAAGCCTCCTTTCAGAGCGTCAACAGTGAACAGTCAACGGTCAACGGGAACCGCCTCATGCGCAACGATGGTCGCTCGCGGGGCAGGTCCCGTTGACCGTTGACCGTTGAGCCTGTTTCACATGTAGCTCATCGCCGGCAGCCCCGCGATCTTCCGAAGCAGCGAGAGCTGCCCGACGTGGTAACTGTCGTGCTGCACGAGAAACGTCAGCACGCCGAGCACCGACTGGTCCTCGATCGGGAAGCCCGAGACCGCACCGGCATCGAGGTCGGCGGGCGTCATCGCCGCGAGCCGGTCGCGGAGCGCGTGCGCCGCTTCGGTCCACGCCTCGTGCACCTGGGCCAGCGACGGCCACTCGGTGATCTCGTCGATGCCCTTGCGGCCGCCGAGGTACCGCTCCAGCGGACAGGGCCGCGTGGCGCCCAACATCTTGAGCAGGAAAAAGCGCGAGTCGGCCACGTGGGCCGCCACGAACGCGGCGCTGTTCGCCGTGGCCGACGGGCGCGCCCGAGCCTGCTCCTCGGTCAGGCCGGCGAGGCAGTTGCGGAAGAGCCTGGTGTTGAGCCGCAGCGTTTCCGCGAGCGGGGCGACACGGGGATCCATGGGGGCTCCTTGAGGTGGGGGCTATCGGCCGTCGGCCATCAGCTATCGGCCGATAGCCTATAGCCTATAGCTGATAGCTGATAGCTGATAGCCGACATAGCTGATATCGTTCTCCGCCAACATGCGCGCCATCACCTACACCGGAGCCGGTGGGACCGAAGTCCTCGCCCTCCGCGACGTCCCCACCCCCGAACCCGGACCGGGACAGGTTCGGGTCCGGGTGCGAGCTGCGGGCCTCAATCGCGCCGACATTCTCCAGCGCCGGGGAAGCTACCCTGCGCCACCGGGATGGCCCGCCGACATTCCCGGCCTCGAGTACGCCGGTGAGGTGGACGCCGTGGGGGCCGGCGCCACCCGCCGGCGGCCTGGGGACCGGGTCATGGGTCTCGCCGGGGGCGGCGCCCATGCCGAGTATATCGTGGTGCACGATGACGAGACGCTGCCGGTGCCGCCGGGTATGTCGTGGGTTGACGCCGCCGCCATCCCCGAAGCGTTCCTCACCGCCCTGGATGCGCTCACCACCCGCGGCCGCCTGGAGCGGGGCGAGGCGGTCCTGATTCACGCCGCGGGGAGCGGGGTGGGCACCGCCGCCGTGCAGCTCGCCCGGACGATGGGCGCGACGGTGATAGGCAGTTCGCGCACGCCCGCCAAGCTCGATGAGCTCCGCCCCCTGGGCCTCGAGGTCGGAATTGATACCTCGCGGATCCCGTTCCGCGAGCAGGTGACGGTTCCCGTGGACGTGATCCTCGACGTGCTCGGCGGTCCCGCCTTTCGGGACAACCTCGCCCTGCTCGCCCCGCGCGGCCGGCTCGTGATGCTCGGCCATCTCCAGGGATCGATGACGCCCGAGATGAATCTCGAGCTGATCCTCCGCCGGCGGCTGGAGATCATCGGCAGCGTGATGCGGACCCGCGACCACGACGAGCGGGCCCGGCTGGCGGTCAAGTTCATGCAGCGGGTCCTTCCCCTCTTCGGCATGCCCCGGGATCCCCGGCGGAGCCTCGCACGCCCCGAGAGCGGCGAAGCGGCCGCCGCCCGGCCGAAGGCGGATGGGGAGAAGCTGATCTACCCAGTGGTCCACACCGCCTTCCCGTTCACCGCCGCCGCCGCCGCCCACGCCGCGATGGAGCGCAACGAGGGGGTGGGCAAGATCGTCCTCTGCTGGTAGGAGATTCCGATGCGAGCCTTCGCCGGGGCCGCCCTGCTGCCGCTCCTCTCCGCCGCGCTGGCCGGCCAGGCCCCCGCGCAGGCCGGCGCCCCGGCTCGGGCCGCGCCCCCCGGTGCCCCCCAGTCCGCCGCGCCCGAGAAGCCCGCGATCCTCTGGTCCAAGCTCGAGGCCGCCGTCCGCGAGATTGACGCGCGGCTCGACGGCGTTCTCGCCGTCGCCATCCGGGACCTGACCGACGGCCGCACCTACTATCTCCACGCCGATGAAGTGATGCCGACCGCGAGCACGATCAAGCTCGCGATCCTGGCCGAGCTCTACCGGCAGGAAGCGGCGGCCGCCGCCGGCGGGCGCGCAGGTGGAGGTGGAGGAGCCGAGGAGGGCGGACGGGGCGCGCGGCTTTCGGATTCCTACCTGGTGGACAGCGCCGACGTGGTGCCCGGGAGCGACATGCTGGGCGGCCTCACGCCCGGCGTCACCCGGCTCACCAATCGCGACCTGGCGACGTTGATGGTCGGCGTGAGCGACAACGGGGCCACCAACGTGCTGATCCGGCGGGTGGGTCTGGAGCGGGTGAATGCGCTGCTCGACTCGCTGGGCCTCCGGGCGACCCGGCTCCGCCGCCGGATGCTCGACCTCGAGGCGGCGCGCGCCGGGCGCGAGAACACCGCGACGGCGCGGGAGCTGGTGCTCCTGCTCGAGGCGCTCTGGCGAGGGCGGGTGGTGGAGGGAGCGCTCCGCGACGACTTCTTCCGCCTCCTCGCCACTCCCAAGATGGCGTACCTGCCCCGGCTGCTCCCCGACCCCGCGCGCCTGGCGAGCAAGCCCGGCTGGCTCGAGGGCGTTCGGGTGGACGCCGGCGTCGGGTCCGCGCCCGGCCGCCCCTTCGCCATCGCGGTGATGATCACCTACGCCGGCGACGAGCGCGCGGCGGAGCAGGCGATCGCCGACCTCGGACTCCTCGCCTGGCGCCACTTCGAGCGGCTGGGCCGCGGGGGGGCGTTCGGGAGGGTGGTGTCGCCCCGATAATGCGTCAACGGTCAACAGTGAACATTCAACAGGAACTGACTCGCGTCCTTGCGTCGTTGCGACTTTGCGTCTTCCACCGTTGACTGTTGACCGTTGACGGTTGACGCAGTTGATGCGATCCACCGCCCGCTGCAGCGCCTCCGCCCGCCTCAGCTCGGCCGTCGCGGGCGCCTCCCACAATTCCAGCTGCGCGTCCGCCTCGACCAGCTGGTCGGCCGCGACCGTCACCGTGCGCACCGCGATCCGCCGCGCCATCGCGACGTCGAGCGCCCGCTTCGCCGCCTCCCAGAGCTCGCCGTCGAGCGGCCGGGCGGGCAGCGGGACGCTGCGCTCGGCGCCGGTGTAGTCGGCGTATTCGACCCGCACCGCGAGCCGCCGCGCCGCGAGCCCCCGCCGGCGGAGCCGCCGGCCCAGCCCCTCGGTGAGCCGGCGGAGCAGGTGGTGCAGCACGCCGAGATCGTTGCTGTCGGTGGCCAGGGTGTGGGCGAGGCGGTATTCCGCCCGCACTTCCGGCGGCAGCACCGGCCGCGCGTCAATGCCGCGGGCCTGGGCGCGGAGCAGCCGTCCCCGGCGCCCGAAGACGGCGCAGAGCTCGCTCTCGGAAATGGCCGCGACCTGCCCGATCCGCTCGAGCTGGTACTCGTCGAGCCGCTCCCGGATGTCCTCGGGGACTTCGGGCAGAACGCCCATCGGGTGCGGGGCGAGGAACGGGGCTTCGTCCCCTGGCGGACAGGCGGTCGGGCGGTCGGGCGGACGGAACAACCCCACTGACCGCCGGTCCGCCTGTCCGCCTGTCCGTCCTACTCGCGTTGCGGCTTCGGAGACCAGCTTGTTTCCCGCCACCCCGACGCTGAGTGGGAGCCGAAGCCGCTCCCGGGCCTCGCGCCGGATCCGCTCTGCCACGTCCACCCCGGGGCCGAAGAGCCGCTCGGTGCCGGTGAGGTCGAGGAAAGCGTGGCCGAAGCCGCGGGGCTCGATGATCGGCGCATAGACCCGGAGGATCTCGTGCAGCGCGCGTGAGGCCCGGGCGTAGAGCCGGGGATTGGGCGGCAGCAGCACCAGGTCGGGACAGAGCTTCCGCGCCTGCCGCGCCAGCATCCCCCGGGTCACCCCCGCCGCCTGCGCCTCGGGCGAGAGGGCGAGGATGGTGGAGCGGTCCGCACCCGGCGGGGCCACCGCCAGCGGCCGGCTTCGGAGCGCCGGGGCGGCGAGCCGCTCCACCGTGGCGCAGAACGCCGGCGGGTCTATGAAGACGATGGACTTCACCCGGCACCATCCTATTTCGGTATTTCTTCGGTAGAGTCTACCTGTCCATCTTGATGCCGTCAAGCGGGGCCGCCGGCCGGCCGGTCGAGCCCGGCTTAGGTGGTCAGGAGGACGGGCGGACAGGCGGAGGGGGCTCAGCCCATCCGCCGGCCCGCGAGGCCGAACGCCTCGCGCAGCGCTTGCAGCCGCCGCTCGAGCGCGCGCTCGTATACTTTGCCGGCGCTCTGTCCCCTGCCGTACCGCCGCTGGTAGCGCGCGACGAGGTCGGGGAACTCCCGCGCGAGCACAGGAAGGAAACCGGTGCGCGCCGCGGGGCCGAGACGGAGCGCCGCCCCCGCCACGTAGCGCGCCCCGGCCTCCTTCGCCGCTTCCATCAGCGCCGCCAGCGCGGCCCAGCCGTCGGTGATACCGGGGAGAATGGGCGCGATCAGGAGTCCCGCGTTGAGCCCGGCGCCGGTGAGACGGCCGAGGGTGCGGAGCCGGGCATGCGGCGCGGGCGAGCGCGCCTCCAGCCGGCGGAGCAGGACCGCGTCCAGCGACGCGAGCGAGATGTTGATCGAGACCTCGTGCCGCCCGGCCAGACGGGTGAGGACGTCGAGGTCCCGGGTTATCAGCGGCGATTTGGTGATGAGCCCCACCGAGAGCCCCTTGTGCCGGAGCAGCGCTTCCAGGAGCCGGCGGGTCAGGAGGAAGCGCCGCTCCGCCGGCTGATAGGGGTCCGTCGCCGTGCCGATGACGAGGGTGGCGCCGGCGAGACGCTCCGGGGTCAGGGTACGAAGGAGGACCTCGGGGGCGGCGGACTTCACCAGGATGTCGTGCTCGAACGACGCAAAGGCGCCAGGACGCAATGACGCAATGGGGTGGTCGGTGGGCAGCTCCTCACTTTGCGTCGTTGCGTCGTTGCGTCCTTGCGTCGTCTTTGCGTCGTTGCGTCCTTCCGTCCTCTCCATCACCCACTCGTGCGTCTTCCGCGCGTAGCAGTACGAGCAGCCGAACTCGCAGCCGACGTACGGATTGAGCGACCAGAACGGCATGTGAGTGGCGGCGGGGGGATTGAGGACACTGCGCACCGCGAGCGCCAGGAACCGGGTGCCTCGCTCCCGCTCGTCGAGGACCGGGAGGGCGCGAGGGGACGGCTCGAGGGGAAGGGGAAGCTGGTTCATCTTTGCGTCTTCCATCAACCGCATCTCCCCCAGCCGCAGTGCAGGCAGGTCAGGCAGCCCGCCGCTCTGACCAGGGGCCCGGCGCATTCGGGACAGACGCGAATCTGGCGATCGGTCAGCGGGTTGGTGGACACGCGCTCGGGGGCGGTGGGCTGGCGTGGAGGAGACGGCATGGCGCGGCCTGTTTCGGTACTTGTTCGGTATAATACCGTTCAAATGCCGAAAGTCAAGCGGCCGCCGAGCACCTCCCGCTCCGGGCGCCATTGGCAAGGTAGAGCACCAGGAAGATCAGGCTCCCGCCGCTCACGATGAGCCGCGCCGAGAGGGGCCAGTCGCCGGCGGAAATGAGCCCCTCGATGGTACCCGCGATGAGCAGGAGGAGGATCACCACGCCGATCATCCGGATGGCGCGGCGGCCGCTCAGCACCAGCGCGTCGCGCCGGGTGTACTCCCCCGGGGCCACGATCGCCCGTCCGAGCAGGAAGCCCGCCGCGCCGGCCACCCAGATCGCGAAGAGCTCCAGCACGCCGTGGCCGAGGACGAAGGTCCACAGGTAACCCGCGAGGCCGGCGTTGGCGAAGTGCCCCGAGGTGGCGCCGATGGCGAGTCCGTTGTAGGCCAGGAAGACCAGCGATCCCACGCCGAGGAAAATGCCTCCCGCGAAGCAGTTGAAGGCGACGCTGATGTTGTTGCCGATGATGGCGGAAGCCATGACCGGCCGATCCTCGGAGCTGACCTCGACGTATCGCTCACCGCGCTCGGCCCGCGCGGCCCCGGCTTCGGCCCGCTCGAGGATGACGTCGGGCAGGATTTCCGGCGCGAGCTCGGGGCGCTGCCGGAGCAGGAAGTAGCCGCCCAGCGCCGGGAGCATGAAGACGGTGAAGGCGAGAAGCACGTAACGCCGAGCCTCGACCACGGCCGCGGGACACTCCCGGGTGATGACCTCGACGATCCGCCCCCAGGTGCGCCGCTCGTCCCGATAGAGCGCGGTATGACCCGCCGCGACCAGGCGCTCGAGGCCGATGAGCGCGACCGGATCGGCGCCGTAGGTGCGCGCCCGCGCCAGGTCCGCCGCGACCTCGCGGTACCGCCTGGCGAAATCGGGGAGCTCGGCGGCGCTCAGGTCGTCGAGGCCGCGCCGCCCCGCCCGCTCCGCGAGCACCTGGAACTCGCGCCATCGCCCGCTCTTCCGCGCGACCAGCCGCTCGGCCACGGAGCCCGCGCCGCCGCCACCCCCCCCTCCCGGGCCTCCCGGCCCGGGAAGCCGCCCGGCCCGGGCGCCGAAGCGCCCCCGGCGCCGCGCGCGCTCCTCCTGATAGAGCGACGCGAGAAACGCGACGTTCCCCTCCGGACGGTGGGGATAGCGGGCCGCGAAACGCATGGCGATGTCCGACGCCAGACGGTCGCGCGTCCCGGCGGGGAGGGCGGCTGCGCGGCCGGCGAACTCGCGGAGCACCCGGTACTCGTCGTCGCTGAGCTCGGGCTCGCCGGCGGTTTCGGAATCGGCCGGAGCCGGCCCCTGCTCCCTCGCGGTGATCACCGGCTGATCCCGCACCACGACGGTCCCGGCGACCAGGTCGCCCAGCCGCTTTCCCCGGGGATGGATCGCCACGAAAAGCGCACCCAGGAGGTAGGGCGGCGGAAGCATGTCCGCGACACGCAGGAGATTCCGCGCCGCCGCGTCCGACAGCCGGACGGCGTGCCCGGTGTCGCGGATGACCCGGATGCCGAGCAGCCGCTTGCCGGGAGTCTGCCCGCGCCAGACCCCCTCGAAGAAGACGTAGTAGCCCCAGTAGAGGGCGAAGGCGGCGAGCGTAAAGAGCGCCGTGGTCCACCGGCTCCCTTCACTGGGCCAGAGCGAGAGCGACACGGTGGCGGCGAGCAGCACCGCGATCAGGATCAGGAAATCCACGATGGCGGCGAGCGCGCGGCTCCCGATTCCGGCGATCTCGAAATCGAGCACGACGTGCTCGGGCGTCTCCACCTCGAGATGCTGGCGGAAGTCCGGCGAAGCGGGAGCCCGCGGGGCGGGGGCTCCGGAGAGAGGGCGCATCGGCATGAGGTGGCTCGTCGCCCGGGAATCTACCGGTCCGGCGCCGCTCTTCCCAATGCCGGAAGCGGCCTCGATATTAGGGCGGCCGCCGGTCCGCGCCTCCTTCCCCCTGGAGCTCCCATGCAGACCTCCGCGCTCCGCCCGCTGACGGTCGGCGAGGTACTCGACGTCTCCTTCGGTCTCTACCGCTCGCGATTCAGCGCGCTCGTCACGATCGCGCTCGTCTCCCAGGCGTTGCCGCTCCTACTCGGGGTCTACCTCGAGTCGGCGGGGGGGAGCGACGAGCATCCGTTCTTTTCACTCGGAGTCCAGATCCTGGCGCTGGTGGCCGCCACCATCGGGACCGCGGCCTGCACCTACCTCATCTCCGACACCTACCTCGGCGTCAGCAGCGGGGCGGCGGAGGCGCTGGCGCGGGCCATGCCGCTCATCGGCCGGCTCATCGCGGTGTCCATCATGGTGGGGCTCCTCGTGGCGCTCGGATTCGTCCTGCTGATCGTGCCGGGATGCATCCTGCTCGGCGGGCTCTGGCTGAGCAGCGCCGTCGCGGTGGTCGAGTCGCCTCCGTCGGCGAGCGCGGCGCTGAGCCGCGCCTGGAAGTTGAGCGAGGGGTTCCGGGGCAAGGTCTTCCTCACCATGTTCACCGGCTTCATCCTGTTCCTGGTCCCCTCCGCGGCGCTCGGCGTGGTGGCGGCCGGCGCGGGGGCAGGGGCGGTCGCGCTGCGCGCGCTGGTATCGCTGCTCCAGATTCTGCTGTATCCGTTCCTCTACGTGCTGACCACGGTGCTCTACTACGATCTCCGGGTGCGCAAGGAGGGCTTCGACCTCGAGCTGCTCGCCTCGGCGCTGCAGCCGGCGTGATCCTCGTCCCGGGTTCGGCCGGGCTGCTGCCGGCCGGCGCCGACTCGCTGCGCGCGGTGCTCGATTCGGTCTTCGCCGCGCCGGCGTACCGCTGGGTGGAACGGCCGTCACACCTCGGGTTCCTGGCCCGCTGGTTCGACGCCCTGGGCCGGTGGCTGGCCGCCTTCAAGGCCTCCCACCCGGACGGCTACCTGGCCTTCCTCGCGCTGCTGGTGGTGATCCTCGTGGCGATCTTCGTTCACGCCGGCTGGATCTTCGTGCACACCGTCCGGGCTCGCGCCGGCGCGCCCGAGAGCGGCGCCCGCGCCGCGCCGGCCCCGGCCACGCCGGAGGCCCTCCGCAAGGCGGCGGCGCGCTTCGCGGCGGAAGGCCGGTACGTCGAGGCGATGCAGGCCGATTTCCTGGCGCTCGCCCTGGAGCTCGACCGGCGCAAGCTGCTCCGATTCCACCCGAGCAAGACCCCCGCCGAGCTCGCGGCCGAGGCGCGGGTCGCCGGGGAGGAGCGGCGGCGCCTCGGGGAGCTGGTCCGGAGGCTCTACGCGTACGCCTTCGCGCGGATTCCCTGCGGGCCCATGGAGTATGCCGCGTGGCGCGCCGAAATCGGCATGGAGCCCCATGCGGCCGCGTAACCAGGCGCTGCTCGGCCTCGGTCTGTTCGTGGCGCTGGTTGTGCTCGCCGCCGTGCTGGGCGGCCGCGGAACCCGGCGGCCGGACCTGGACCAGCGGGCGTCGAGCTTCCTCTCCGGTCCCGGCGGCGTGCGCGGGCTGGCCGATGCGCTTCAGCGGCTCGGCGTCGGGGTGCGGCGCTTCCGGGGGCGGCCCGGCGGGCTCTCCCATCTCGCTGTGGTGCCGCGCGAGGCCCTCGCGGTGCTCGATCCGACCTTCCCGCTCTCCCCGCCGGAGGTCGAACAGATCGCCCGGTTCCTGCGGACCCGGGCGGCGCGGAACCGCGGCGGCGATCTCATCCTCGCGGGGGGCGGCGCCGAGCCGGTGATGCGCTGCTTCGGATACCGGCTCTCCCGGCCCCGGTTCGATTCGGTGACGGTTTCGGCGCCACGCCGGCCGGTGGGACCCGAGCCGGCGCGGGTGAGCCGAACGCTGGTGGCCACCCACGAAGCCGTCGCCGCCGACTCGACCCGCGCATCCGACATCGGCGTGTTCCGCTGCACGGTGCCCAAGCCCGCCACCGTGGAGACGCTGCTGGTGACACCCGCCCGGCAGGTGGCCGCGCTCCGGCTCCGGCCGGAAGAGCGCTCGGGGTGGGTGACGCTGGTCTCGGACGACAACCTGGTCCGGAACCGCACCCTCCGCCGGACCGACGCGGGTCCGCTGGTGCTGAGCTGGCTGGCGGGGCGCTACGATCGGGTGATCTTCGACGAGTACCATCACGGGTTCGGGGCGTCCGGCTCGCTGGCGGGATCGGTGGTCGGGTCGAGCGCGCGGACCCCGTGGGGCTGGGTGGTGTGGCAGGCGGCGGCGGTGGGCGTCCTGGCCCTCCTCTTCGGCGCGATCCGATTCGGCCCGGCGCGGAGCGGCATCGAGCGGCGCCGCCGCTCGCCGCTGGAGCACGTGCGGGCGCTGGCCCGGGCGCTCTCGGCGGCCCGGGGGCACGACGTGGCGATCGCGGCGCTGGTCCGCGGGCTGCGCCGCCGGGTGGTGCCGCCGGCGATCCGGGCCCGGGGAGACGCCGCCGGGTGGCTGCGGCAGCTCGACGGCTCGCTGCTTTCCCCGCGCGGGCGCGAGGCGCTCGGCGAATTGCGATCCCTGACCCGGCCGGGGCAGCCGTCCAGCGGCGTGCTCCGGGCCGCCAACGCCGTGGAGGATCTGTGGGAGGAGCTGCGGCCGTGAGTGCCGAGCAAGTGCAGGCGTACGCGGAGGCCGCGCGGGGCGTCACCGAGCAGCTCGGACGGGTGGTTCTGGGCCAGCCGGCGGCGATCCGCGAGGCGGTCATCGCCCTGCTCGCACGGGGGCACGTGCTGCTGGAGGGCCCGCCGGGCACCGCGAAGACGCTCCTGGTCCGCGCGCTCAACGAGGCGCTGGGGCTGGATTTCCGCCGGATCCAGTTCACCCCCGACCTGATGCCGTCGGACATCACCGGGATCACCCTCCCCGGGGCGGGCGGATCCGACGGCTTCGTCTTCCGTCCGGGCCCGATCTTCGCCGATCTGGTGCTCGCCGACGAGATCAACCGGGCCCCGGCCAAGACCCAGGCGGCGCTGCTCGAGGCGATGCAGGAGCGGAGCGTCACGGTGGACGGGACGTCGCACCCACTCAGCCCGGCGTTCACCGTCTTCGCCACCCAGAATCCGATCGAGTTCGAAGGGACCTACCCGCTTCCCGAGGCCGAGCTTGACCGGTTCCTGCTCAAGAGCACGCTGGGCTATCCCGACCAGGCGACCGAGGACGGGGTGCTCGACCGGGTGCTGGAGGGTTTCGAGGCGGCGGAGCCGGCGAGCTTCGGCATCACCCGGGCGCTGGACCGCGCCGAGCTGGCGGAATTGCAGCAGGCCGCCCGCCGGGTCCGGGTCGAGCCGAGCCTGGTGGGCTACATCACGGCACTGGTGCGGGCCACTCGCGACGCGCCGGCGCTCACCCTGGGGGCCTCTCCCCGGGCGAGCGTGGCGCTGCTCAAGCTCTCCCAGGCGGCGGCGCTGCTCGACGGGCGCGACTTCGTAATCCCCGACGACGTGAAGGGCCTCGCGACGGCGGCGCTCCGCCACCGGGTCACGGTGGCCCCCGAGCTCGAGCTCGAGGGGGTGAGCGCGGACGCGGCGCTCAAGGGCCTTCTGGAGCGGGTGGCCGCACCCAAGGTATGATCCTCCCCTCCCGGCGCTGGTTCCTGGTCGCGGCGGGGCTCGGCCTGCTCGCGCTGCCGGCGCTCCTCCAGCCCGGTCTGGCGCTCGTCCTGATTGCCGCGGACCTGGTGTGGCTCGGCTTGCTCCTGGCCGAGATCGGGCGGCTCTCCCGGCTCGACCTCGCGGACCTGGACGTGCGGCGGGAGGCGCCGCCGGCGTTCTCGGTGGGGCGGCCGCTGCCGGTGGCCTACCGGTGGCGGAACCCGCTGCCGCGACCGCTCCTCCTCCGGGTCCGCGAGGAGCTGCCGGCGCCGCTCACCGCTCGCGGGGAGCGGGTGCTCACGCTGCCGGCCGGAGGCGAGCTCCGCGAGGAGGTGCTGGTGCATCCGGCCCGGCGGGGCAAGGCGGTGGCGGGCCGGCTCCATCTCCGGGCCCTGGGCGGGTTAGGGTTGGCATGGCGGCAGGGGAAGCTGGAGCTCCGCTGGGAGGCGACGGTGTATCCGAGCCTCCGGGAGAGCGGGGTGCGGCCGTTGCCCGCGCAGGCCCAGCGCCGGCGCGAGGCGGGGTTCCGCAACATCCGGCGGATCGGGGAGGGGCGGGCGTTCGAGAGCCTCCGGGAGTGGGTGCCGGGCGAGGACACCCGCACGATCGACTGGAAGGCGACGGTGCGGCGCGGCAAGCTGATCGCGCGGCAGTACGAGGAGGAGCGCCGGCAGCAGGTGCTCCTGGTGCTCGATGCCGGCCGGCTGCTCACCGCGGAAAGCGACGGCCGCTCGCGGCTCGACGCCGCGGTGGACGCGGCGCTCGCGCTGGCGCAGGCGGCGGTGAGCCACGACGACAACCTGGGCCTGATGGTGTTCGCCGACCAGGTGCTCCAGTTCGTCCCGCCGGCGCGCGGCCGCCGGGCGCTCCGGGCGGTGCTCGACGCCCTGGCCGCGGTGGAGGGCCGGCTGGTGGAGCCGAATTACCCCGCGGCGTTCTCCTACCTCGCGGCCCGGAACCGGAAGCGCGCGCTCACGGTGCTGTTCACCGACGTGATCGACCGCACCGCGAGCGAGGCGCTGGTGGCGCAGGCGGGGTCGCTCCGGCCCCGGCACCTGCCGCTCGCGGTGACGCTCCGGGACCGGTCGCTCGAGCGGCTGGCGCTGGCGCGCCCGGCGGACCCGGAGGCGGCCTACGAGCGGGCCGCGGCGGAGGAGCTGCTTCAGGCGCGGGAAGAGGCGCTGGCGGAGCTCCGCGGAAGGGGGGTGCTGGTGCTCGACGTGCCGCCCGAGGGAGCCGCGCGGGCGGTGGTGGCGCAGTACGAGCGGCTCAAGCGGCGGGGGCAGGTCTGAGGTGGGCTGATTTGGAGCTTTCATGTGCCCATGGTGACCGCCCACCTCGCGGAGCTACCTCCTGATCCCTAAAGTTGACCGGATTCCCGTCAGCATAGCTGTAGGCGTTCAGCCGGGCGAGAACTGACAGGCCTGCCCCGGCCAGGAATGCTTCCGCGGCGAGAAGCACGTCGGCGACAGGGGGTCACCGGCGCCGCGCGGAGATCCTGCTCGGTCTATGCGGTCAGGTGCGGGCGAATACGTACTTGCTCTCCAGCCGACATGCGCCTCCGACACGCGACATTCGAATCGCGACACCTTCCAGCGCACCACCCGGTGGAACGACATTCGCGGAGAACAGAATGACGTCCGGCGGAACTGTGTCTGCCTGAACCACCGACAGAAACACACCGAACGCTCGGCTATCCGACGTGGCGACCGTGTCCGAGGCCCAAATGATCGAATCAGCAAGAGGTCGGATTTCGGCCCGGATTGCAGCACTGATGACCGACGAGGGCCGTGCGTTGTGTGGGTGGCCGAAGATCAGACCGTCTACCAGTCTAATCGTCGAGTCGATCTGTAACGTACTGCATCGTCCTCCACAGATCGAATCCGGCCGCAGCGCACGAATGGCTTCGATCACGCAGTGAGGGGGACTCGCACTCTCGCAGGCTAACGGGCCAGCCATTAGCACCAACCCCAATAGTTGGACCGCACGGTCACCCAGCATTATGCACTCCTTCGTCTTCTCAAGGTTTAGTGTTGCGGACCGTAAATGTTCCAGAGTGGATGGTTACTGGTGTACGGGCAGCCCCTCTCCGCAATGCCGAGCAGGTGGATTGCTTCGTGGACCACAGCGCTTGAGGCGTCGGGTTGATTCTGGTTTACGAAGGACACCCCAGCCCTATCCCGACGAGCGAACTTCTTGTAGTTATCGTTCGGAAACCCAACGTCGCCAACCCGCATGCTCTCTCGATGGCTGGGTTATACCAACTGTACCCGCGCCAAGGCCCAAGGCCTACGGAGCGCATGTTCCAGGTCTCGTCGGTAGACACCTCGTCCGCGCTCACGAAGTCGTAGTTGCGCCCGTCTCTGTCAAGCTCCCCGTAGATCCGCCTGAACGTCGTATCCGAGGCCAGCAGCTTCGAAACTAACCGCCTCGCGCCGACGCCGATCACACGGACCGTGTCACCAAACGGATCGCCAAAATTGACCGGATCCCCGCTGGCAAACCCGTAGAGGTTGATCCCGCCCGCGAGCCCGATGGGGTCTTCCTGGGTGAACCGCCCGGTGGTGGGATTCAAGACCCGGTTACGCCGGTAATGGGTTCCTGTGCTGTTCTCCTTGTCATGCAGCAGAGTGCCGAACCAGATGTACGGCTGCTGCGGGTCGGTATACGCGCCCGCGGCGAGCAGGTGGGCATAGCCCCGCGCGCGCCACAGGGTGGACAGACACACCGAGGGCGTCCGGCACCACTTGAATCCCCCGTTCGCCCCCGCGCCCCAGTCCGCCTGCCCGCGGAAGTTCCAGTGCGGGACGGCCGTCTGCGGCGTCCAGGGCGTGCCGGCATAAGGCCGCCCACTTCGCCTGCCGGACGGAAGGTGACGGAGGAACCCGTGCCTGAACCGAGGCAATCCGAAGAAGGCCGACGAGAATGGAGCCGAGTGATGTCAGGCTCACGCCGCCTCCTGACGTGCGCCCGGGGTCTCGCGCTCGCGTAGCCAACATCGCTGGGCGAGAATCACATCTTCTTCCGCCGGAAGCCCTGGCTGGCGAGGTTCTTGAGCACCGCTCGCGTCCGGGGATCTTGCACCGCGCCCTGGGCGTGGAGACGCCGCAGCGCGGCCTCGCCCTGGGGTCCCATGTCAGCCAGGGTCGACACCGCCACCCCGGGCCCCGGCCGGCGCATGGGCACGTCCTCAGTGACGCTGAGGTTCTCCCGTCCCGCGGGGGTCGGTTGCCGGGCCACTTCCTCCAGGAATGCGACCGCCTCGGTTCTTTCGGCTTGATAGGGCATCCAATCGAGGATTTCCCGCCGTACACCTTCGTCAGTGGACTGGTGATAGACTCGCGCCACACGGGCGACGACCCCCGCGTAGCGGATCTGGGCGACCGGCTGCGGCGATCGCAACCTGGTCTCCGCGGATCGGGTTTGTCCGGCGCTCCCACAATCAGGGAGCCTGTGCTTCGGAATTACTTTCGACTCGCTGAAAACCGTGCGGCCGGGAGCGTTTCTCGATTCGGATGGCGTACGCGAGGTCGCAAGCGATTCGATGCAGATTGTCTATTACTTCTCGGGATCGTCAGGGCCGACCTGAGGAGAACTTGCCGCAGTCCGACTCGACGTCGCATGGACTGACTCATCTGCGGGCTCGCGAGAAAGGCTGCAATCGACCCTGGGCGACGGCATGACCTCAGTAGACTCCGGTGTGGTCCGGATGCACGATCCGTGGACGCGCGATTCCGTTGACGTCGCCGCCACGCGCTTCAGTCGCGACGGCATGGATCGAGTCGTTCGCTGGGATGCGTTCAGCGCGCAACTGAGCCGTCGGCGTGTGAACATCTGGTCGTACTTGTCCGGCCGGGCTCCTCCAACTCTCGGTCGCTGGATCGATTGAACCCAGGGAAGAGCTGCCGCTCGCGTTCAAGCGTGGCGGGCGCAGATCGCCGTCTTCGTGGGCGTAAGGCCTAACCCCAAGTGCCGCGCTGAATCCCTCAGCACGCCATTCTACCTCCCCCATTGGACAAGTACATACGTAGTACATATATTGCCGCATGGGCGGGCTGCGCTTCGAATGGGATCCCCGCAAAGCCGCGGCAAACCTGCGGAAGCACGGGGTATCTTTCTCAGAAGCGGAGACAGTCTTCACCGACGAGCGGGCGCTGCTCGTTGATGACCCGGCCCACTCCGCCGACGAAGATCGGTTTCTTCTGCTCGGGTTGAGCGCACAGCTTCGGCTCCTGGTCGTGTCGCATAGCTACCGGCGCGGTGACACCGTCATCCGCCTCATTTCTGCCTCGAAGGCTACGCGGTCAGAGCGTCGCCAATACACCAACAGGTGAGTACCATGCGCAAGTCTTACGATTTCTCCAAAGGTCGGCCGAATCCCTATGCCAAGCACCTGAAGCGGCCCGTGACCATCCGACTAGACACGGCTACGATCGCCTACTTCAAGCAGCTCGCTCGCGCGGCCGACATACCGTATCAGACGCTCATCAACTTGTACCTTCGAGACTGCGCGGCACACGAGCGGCGCCTGGACCTTAGCTGGCGCGCCAAACGGGCTGGCGCGACATAACCCGCGCCTGCTGCTGATTCACTCCTGCCGGGCTGGATGTTGTGCAGCGCGATCCCGCACGCGCGGCATGCACCGGCTCTGTGTGCGGGATCACGACGTGATCGATCGCCGGCATCCCTTGCAACCCCGAGAGAGTGCTCGCATGGCGTGTTGGGGCTCCCGCCCGTACAATTGAACGACGTCGCGGCGCGATCCCCGCCCCCGCATCCGGCATCCAAATCGTTAGGGGAGAACTTCCATGCTCCACCTGGCCCTCCTGCTCACCCTCCAGCAGCCCGCCCCCGCCCCCGCCCCCGGCCCCCAGGGCCTCCCGCCGAGCCCGGTGGCGCGCATCGTGGTCACCCCCGCGGCGCCCTCGGTGATGGCCGGCGACACCCTCCGGCTCCACGCCGAAGCGCGCGACGCAGCGGGCAATCCGGTGCCGAACGCCCGGATCATGTGGTTCGAGGCCGGGTTTTTCGAGATGACGGCCAAGGTGGACTCGACCGGCCTCCTGCGCGGCGGCTATCCCTCGCGCGGCAGCGTGAACGCGGTCGCCATCGTGCCGGGCAGGCAGCCGAGCCAGCCGGTGGAGATCCCGGTGATCGTGACGCCGGGCCCCGCGGCGCGGATCGCGATCGGGCCGGCGGTCAATCGCCTGGTCCGGGGCCAGCGGGTTACCCTCACCGCCCTGGTGACCTCCGCGACCGGCGACCGGCGGGACGACGCGGTGCGCTGGGCCTCGAGCGCGCCGGGCGTGGTGCAGGTGGGGACCGACGGCCGGCTCCTCGCGCGGGCGGCGGGGAGCGCCAGGGTGACGGCGGCGGCCGGGACCGCGACGGCGGCGCTGGAGCTGACTGTTCTTCCGGCCACGGTGAAGAGCCTCGAGATCACCGGCGGCGGGTCCGAAGCCCGCACCGGCGACGTGCTCCGGTTCAAGGCCGCGGCGCGGGATGCGAAGGGCGCCGAGATCGCCGGGCTCGCCCCGGCCTGGGCGGTGGCGCCGGGTGACGCCGAGATCGGCCAGGACGGCGGCTTCGTGGCCTACCTGCCCGGGACGTACACCGTAGCAGCCGCCCTGGGCGCCGCGGGCGCGGAGCGCGCGGTGCGGGTGCGGGCCCGGGACGTCCGCCGCGCCACCACGACGGTGGGGCGGCTGCCGCTCGCCCAGCTGCCGACGACCGAGTTCTGGCCCCACCCGGACGGGAAGCACGCCTACCTGGCGACGCTCGCCGACCGGGTCTACGCCCTCGACATCTCGGACCCCGCGGCGCCCCGGATCACCGACTCGGTGCTGGTGGACGCGCGGATCATCAACGACGTGATGGCCACGGCGGACGGGCGCTACGCGGTGCTGACCCGCGAAGGGGCGTCGAGCCGGCGGAACGGGATCGTGATCCTCTCGCTCCAGGATCCGGCGCACCCGAAGCAGATCAGCGAGTACACCGAGACGGTGACCGGCGGAGTGCACTCCGCCTACCTGTCCACCCAGCCCCGCTACGGCACTCACGTCTACCTCACCGACGACGCCACCGGCAGCATGCGGGTCATTGACCTCAACGATCCGCTGCATCCCCGCGAGGTGGGCCGCTGGCAGACGCCGGAGGCGGCCGGACGCTACCTGCACGACGTTGACGTCCGAGACGGGCTGGCCTCCCTCTCGTACTGGAACGACGGGGTGATCGTGCTCGACGTGGGGAACGGAATCAAGGGCGGCTCACCCACCAGTCCCCAGCTCGTTTCCCAGTACAAATACGACCTCAACGCGCTCTACCTCGACGTGGAGCGCGAGGGCGGACCCGGTTTCGTGCGCGGCACCCATACCTCGTGGCGGAAGGGGAGCTACATATTCGCCGGCGACGAGGTGTTCACCGCCAAACCGCAGGGGATCTCGCTGCCCGGGCTCCCGCTCGGCAAGGCCAACGGCCGGCTGCACGTGATTGATGTGAGCGACTGGGGCCGCCCGCGCGAGGTGGCCTGGTACGAGCCGGGCGACGGCGGCGCCCACAACCTCTGGATCGCGGGCGATACGCTCTACCTCGGCGACTACCAGGGCGGGCTCCGGGTGCTGGACATCTCGGGCGAGCTGCGGGGAGACCTGCTCGCCCAGGGACGCGAGATGGCGCACGTCTACACCGGCGACGCGGCCGGCATGATCGCCAACGCCGCGATGGCGTGGGGCGCGTTCTACCACAACGGGCTGGTCTGGAGCAACGACATCTTCAGCGGGCTCTGGGCGGTGCGGCTCGAGCCCAGGGAGCAGAAGCGGCCGGTCATCCCCTGAGAAGGAGGTAGCGAGGAGCGAGGAGCGAGCAGGGGGTCAGTGCCAGGAGAAGGAGGTAGCGAGTAGCGAGAAGCGAGAAGGGATCTCAGTGCCCGCGCCACAGGGCGATGCCGGTGGGCTGGAGGGGAAGCGGGAGCGAGGCCACGCGGGTCAGCGTCGTGAGATCAATCGCGTCCACCGCGCCCGGATCGGTGCCCACCGACTCCTGGGTCACGAAGGCGTAGCGGCCGTCGGGCGAGAAGGCGATGCCATGGGGTATTCGCTTGGTGGTCGGGATGCGGGCCGCCTCGGCCCAGGTGCGGGCGTCGAAGACGCTCACGCTCTGGGCCTTCTTGTTGGTGACCAGCACCCACTTCCCGTCGGGCGACGGCTCCACATTGTAGGCGCCGGCGCCGGTGGCGAGCCGCCGCTCGACCGCGAAGCTTGCCGCGTCGCGCACCTGGAGCTCGTTGCCGTGGTTGCAGGCGAGGTAGATCAGCCGGTCGTCCGGGGAGACGCTCACGTAGGTGGCCAGGCAATCCGGGTTCTGCCCCGGCAACGTGCTGCTCGCGGCGCCGGGCTTCGGGTGTGCCGTGTCCGGCCGCGCGCCGGCGGGCGATCCGCCGGTGGGAGCCGCATCGCGTTCGTGCATTCCCGCCGCCATCGGCGCTCCGCTGCCGAGCGGAACCCGGGAGAGGATGCCGAAGGTGGAGGGATCGAGCACCACCAGCTCGTCCGACATCATGCAGGCCAGATAGACCCGGGTCCCGGCGTGGTTCACCCGGGAGCCGTGCGGCATGTCGCAGACCGGGATCTCGCTCACCTGACGGAGCTGTGGGGTGAAGAGCACCGAGAGCGTGTTCCGCCCGCCCCGATCGCCGTGAAAGTCGGAGTTGGGGACGAAGGCCCAGTCGCCGTCGGGCGAGAGGCCGACCGTGGTCGGGAACATGCCCACCGGCGCGCGGCCGAGGAGCGAATCGGTGCCGGTCGCGAACTTCCACACCGAGCCCCAGGGCGTGCCGTGGGCGATCGAGACGTACCAGTACCGCCCGTCGGGCGAGACGGCCACGTTGTGCGGGCCGTCGGGGTCGGCGGGCAGCACGCCGACCGGGATCCCGCGGACCTTCCGCCATCCCGCCGGACCGACCTCGATCCGGGTGACGGTGTCCGCCGACTCGCTCGAGACGTAGAGGGTGTAAGGAACCTGCGCCGTGGGAGGGGCGGCGGGGGGGGCGGCCGGCGCCTGGGCGCGGAGCAGGGGCGCCGGCGCTCCGAGCGCCGAGAGCGCGACTGCCGCCGTTGCGGCGCGGCCGAGCCGAACCACCAGCGGCAGGCGTCTCATCTCCCGGCCTTGAGCGAGGGGAAATCGGCCGTGGCGATGGCGTCGAGCGCCGACTTGACCTCCACCAGCTGTCCGGCCAGCTCGGCATAGCGCTCGTACACGTCGCGGCCCAGCTTCTGGTCCGCCGCCAGGGTCATGCCGTAGAGGAACGCGATCTGGTCGGCGAGCATCGGGGTGGGGTAGCGCCCCGGCGGGGTGACCAGCCGGGCCTCGAGGGCCGCGAGCTTGGGGAGGGCTCGGCGCGCCCCGTCATTACCGCCGCCTCCCAGCTCGCCGGCACGGCGGCGAAGCTCGACCAGCCGAGCCACCACCGCGCGCGAGTCCGAGACGAGATCGCGGGCCCGCAGGCTCATCGCGAGCTGCTCCCGCAGGGTGAGCTCGGTGATCCCGTCGGGCGGGAGTCGGGGGTCAATGAGGATCCGGAACGGCCGGGTTGCGGTCCAGCTCCCCATGGTGAGCCGGACCTGGTACCCGCCGGGCGCCACCCAGGGACCCCGCGCGGCTCGGCCCGGGCCGCCCTCGCCGCCGAGGCCGGCGCCGGCGGGGGCCGATCCCTCCGGCCCCGGCAGGGTGAAATCCCAGCGGAAGCGGTGCAGTCCGGGGGTGGTCGAGAGCGGGGAGACCATGAGCCGCGCGCCGGGGGCGACCCCGCCCCCGCCGCGTACGGCGACCATCGCGCCGCGCCCCGCTACGCCGCCGCCCGCCGAGTCGCCCGCCCCCGACGCGGCCACCCGCTGGCGGCTGGTGAAAGTGCGCAGCGGCACCCCGCCCGAGGCGTCGAGGATCTCGAGCTTGAGCTCGTCCGGCGCGTTGCTCGCGAGCGAGTAGGCGAACCACATCCCCGGCGCGGGGTGCTCCGGACCGCCGGGGGCGGGCTGCTGCGCCTGGTACCGGAGCCGAAGCGCTTCCCGGGGCGTGAAGAGGTGCGCCGCTTCGGCGGCCACCGGCCGGGAGAGCTCGTGCAGGGGCGAGATGTCGTCCAGGATCCAGAAGCCCCGCCCCATCGTCGAGAGCACCAGGTCCTGCCGGTGGACCGCGATGTCGGTCACCGGGACCACCGGCAGGTTCTGCTGGAACGGCTGCCAGTGCTCGCCGTCGTCCTGGGAGATGAAGAGGCCGTATTCGGTCCCGGCGTAGAGCAGTCCCTCCTTTTCCGGGTCCTCGCGCACCACCCGCACCGGCCAGTCGGCGGGAATGCCGTTCTGACCGGTGGTGATCCGGGTCCAGGTGCGGCCGTAGTCGGTGGTGCGGAAGGCGTAGGGCGCCGGATCGCCCAGCTGGTAGCGGAGAATGGTGACGTAAGCCTTGGCGCGCCGGATCGGCGAGGGCTCGACGGTCTGCACCCGGCCGCCGGGCCCGACGTGCGGCGGGGTGACGCGCTGCCAGGTCTTGCCCGCGTCCCGGGTGACGCTCACCGGTCCGTCGTTGGCGCCGACCCAGATGACGCCCTTCTCGAGCCGCGACTCCCTGACGCTGTAGATCGTGCTGTAGTACTCCTCGCCGGTGACGTCGCGGGTGATCGGCGTCCCCGAGACCACCTGCATCGCGGGCTCGTGGGCGGTCAGGTCGGGGGAGATCCGTTCCCAGGTCTTACCCTCGTCGCGGGTGCGATACAGGAACTGCGAGGCGTGGTAGACGGTGCCCGGATCGAACGGCGAGACCACGACCGGCACCGTGCGCTGGAAGCGGTCGCGCATCAGAGTCGGGTCCCACCCGTAGAGATCGCGCGCCCCGACGGCGTAGTCCTGCTCCTGGCCGGTGCGGAGGTTGAGCCGGGTGAAGCGGCCCTTGCAGTTGGTGTAGATGATGTCGGGGTCGCCCGGCTTGGGAACCGAGGGCCCGGTCTCGCAGCCGCCGACCTGTTTCCACCACGACACCGGCGACACCGCCGTCCACCCCGCCGGCGGAAGGGTGGGAACCGCCATCGCGGTGCCGTTGTCCTGCTGGCCGGCGTAGAGCCAGTAAGGCGTCTGGTCGTCCAGGTTCACCTGGTACAGCTCGGCGGTGGGCTGGTTGTACTGGGTGGACCAGGTGCGCATCCCGTCCTGGCTCACGTTGGCGCCGCCGTCGTTCGACTCGATCGAGAGCTCCGGGTGCTTCGGGTTGATCCACAGGTCGTGATGATCGCCGTGCGGCGCGCGGGCGGAGGTGAAGTAGCCGCCGCCGTCGCTGGAGCGCCAGAAGCCGGTCGCCATCACGTACACGTGGTCCGCGTTGTCCGGGGCCGCCTCCACGTTGCAGTAGTAGAACGGCCGGTCGAGGAGCGACGCCTGCGAATTCACCAGCCGCCAGGAAGCCCCGCGGTCGTCCGACCGGTAGAGCCCGCCGCCCGGCAGCGCCTCGATCAGCGCGTAGACCCGGTTCGGATCCGCCGCCGAGACGGCCAGGTCGGCGTGGCCCACGAGCTCGAGCGGAAGCCCGTTGGTGAGCCTGGTCCAGGTCTCCCCCCCGTTGGCGGACTTGTAGACACCGCCTTCGCGCGCGCCGGAGATGATGGTCCAGGGCTTTCGCTCGACCCGCCACATCGTGGCGTAGATGGTCTCCGGATCGTCGGGCGCGAACTCGAGGTCGGCGGCGCCGGTGCTGTCGGAAAGGTAGAGCACCTGCTTCCAGGTCTTCCCGCCGTCCCGGGTCCGGTAGACCCCGCGCTCCCGGTTGGGCGCGAACGGGTTCCCGATCGCGGCCACGAAGACCAGGTCGGGATTCTTCGGATGGATGATCACCGCGCCGATCTGGCCCGCCTTCTCCAGCCCGATCGGCTCCCAGGTCTTCCCGGCGTCGGTGGACTTGAACACGCCCTTCCCGACGATGACGTTGCTGCGAATGCCGTCGGAGCCGGTGCCGACGTACACGACGTTGG
>DASYRI010000153.1:0-20613 GCA_036004545.1 Gemmatimonadales bacterium | reverse complement strand
CCGATGTGTCGGCCGGCCTCAGGATCGGAACCCTGGGCGTCGGCCTCGAGGCGGCCAAGCTGCTGGTCCCGCACGTGGGCGTCAGGGCGAACATCAACTTCGGCAGCTTCAGCCGGGAACGCGACCAGACGGACATCACCTACGACTTCGAGCTCAAGCTCAAGGCGTTCTCGGCGCTGGTTGATTTCTTCCCGGGCAGTCGGGGCAGCTTTCACCTGACCGGCGGCCTGACCACCAACCCGATGAAGGTCACCCTGACCGGCAAGCCGAGCTCGGCGGGCACCTACGACATCAACGGCAACACCTACACCAGCGCGCAGGTCGGCGTCCTGACCGGCAAGGGGGAATTCAAGAGTGCGGCGCCCTACCTCGGGCTCGGCTTCGGCACGCCGGCGAAGAAGGGACGGATCGAGTTCCTCTTCGATCTCGGCACCGTGATCGGCAAACCGAAAGTCACGCTGGCGCGTACCGGCGGGACCCCGAACGCGGCCCTCGACCAGGACATCCAGGACCAGCAGGTGAAGACCCAGAAGGACCTCAATGACATCAAGGTCTATCCGGTGATCGAATTCGGGCTGGCGGTGCGGTTCTGAGCCCCGAGTCTCGCTCGGCGCCGGCCGGTCCGGGAGTGACGCCGATCGGCGGCGGCGATCGTGTCATCCTCCACTCGGGAGGCGGACGGGAGTGGCGATGTCCCCCGGCGTTCCCAGTCTCATCGCCTCGAGCAGCGCCTGGAATCGCGGGTGCCCGCGCAGCGGATCCATCAGCGGATTCACCCTGAGGTACGCGACCCAGCCGCGCCGCTCCGCCAGCGCCCGCTCGGCCCACTCGAGTGCCCGATCCCGGCGGTCGAGTCCGATCTCCAGCGTGGCAAACGCCACGGGAGAGACGTACCCGGCCCGCCGGCGGGCCTCGAGCTCCGCGAGAACCGCCAGCGCTTCGTCCCGGCGGCCGGCCCGCGCCAAGACGTAGCCCAGGGTCGCCGGGGTGTAGGATCCCGTCCCGGGGAGCGTCATCGCTTCGCGCAGCACCCGCTCCGCCTCGGCCCACTGCCCCTGCAACGCCAGGACCAGGCCCAGCATGCGCTGGGTCTCCTCCGCCAGCGGATTCATGGCCACCGCCCGGGCGAGATGATAGCGCGCCTGATCGTAGCGCCGGGCGTAGTAGTACACCCATCCCGTGGTACGCCGGATGGAGACCGAGGCGGGGTCGAGCTCCAGCGCCGTGTGGCTCGCCACCAGCGCCGCGTCCAGCCGGCCCATGGCGGCCAGGTAGAACGCGTACCACTGGTGCCCGGTGGGATAGCGGGGGTCGAGCGCGATCGCCCGCTCGAACTCCCGGGCGGCGCCGTCCCAGTCCCAGTCGTAGATGAAGAGCACCCAGCCGAGCGAGGCGTGGGCCTCCGCGACACTTTCGTCCAGCTCGAGCGCCCGGGTGGCGTACCCCTTGGCCCGGGCGAACCCCTCCGCCACCGGCACGCTGCGATAGTCGAGCTGGAGCGCGTAGGCATCCGAGAGCCCGGCGTAGGCGGGCGCGTAGCCCGGATCCTCCGCGATGGCCTGCTCGAAATACCCGATCGCTTCCGTGGCCCCTTCGTGGGTGCGCTTGTTCCAGGCGTAGCGCCCCTTGAGATAGAGCCCGTAGGCCGAGACGCTCCGGGTGTACCGGCGCGGGACCGGGGTGACCAGGTGGGCGAACGAAGTAACCCGCAGCGTGTCCACGATGGTGCCGGCGATCTCCTCCTGGATCGCGAACACGTCGGCCAGGGTGCGGTCGTAGCGCTCCGACCAGAGCACCTGTCCGTCGCCGGCGGAGGTGAGCTGGGCCGTGATTCGGAGCCGGTCCCCGGCCCGGCGCACCGTGCCTTCCAGTACCCAGGCGGCGCCGAGCAGCGCGCCGGTGGCGCGCACGTCCTGCGGCTTCCCCTTGAGCGCGAACACCGAGGTGCGCGAGGCGACCCGGAGCCCCTCCACGCCGGCGAGCGCGGCGATCAGCTCGTCGGTGATCCCGTCGCTCAGGTACTCGTTCTCCGGGTCGGGGCTCGCGTTGACGAACGGCAGCACGGCGATGGCGCGGGCCGCCGCCGGAGCGAAGCCGCTCTCTGATTCCGGTCCCCGGCCCGAGAGCGCGGCGACGAACGCCGCGGCCGACTCGAAGCGCTCGGCCGGGCTCTTGGCGAGCGCCCGCGCCAGCCCCCGCTCCACGTGGGCCGGCATCTCGGGGCGGAGCGTGCGCACCGGCCGCGGCGTCTCGGTGACCTGCCTCGCCATCGTGGCCCGGGCCCCCTCGCCGCGGATCGGCGCCTCACCGGCGAGCATCTCGTAGACCACGCAGGCGAGGCTGTAGAGATCGCTCGGGTCTCCCAGGTCGGCCTCGCCGGCCGCCTGCTCCGGGCTCATGTACTCCGGGGTGCCGAGGGCGATGCCGCGCTCCGTGGACGGCTCGGCGCCCGCGGCGCTGCAGACCCGCGCGATGCCGAAGTCGGCCAGCACGGCGTGTCCGTCGGCGAACAGGATGTTCTCCGGCTTCACGTCGCGGTGGAGGAACCCCTCGCGGTGGGCGTAGTCGAGCGCCGCGCCGATGTCCCGGGCGATGCGAATCGCCTCGGCGAGCGGCAGCCGGGGCTCCCGGATGAGCCGCCCGCGGAGCGAGCCGCCGGGCACGTGGGGGGTGACGTAGTAGAGGCGGCCGGCGGCTTCCCCCGAATCCATCAGGGGCAGGATGTGGGGATGGCTGAGGCGCGCCGCGATGCGGATCTCCCGGAGGAACCGCTCGGTGCCGAGCGAAGCGGCCAGGTCCGGATGGAGCACCTTGACCGCGACCTCGCGGGCGTGCTTCCGGTCTTCCGCCAGATAGACGGCCGCCATGCCGCCCCGGCCGAGCACCGAACGGAGCGCGTACCGCTCGGCCAGGGCGGAGGCGAGATCGGCGGGGAGGTCGGCCGCGGTTTGCACGGGAGGGAATATGGCCGGTGGGGCGCGCACCCGCATTGCCCCGGACACGCGAGCCGGGGCGGGCGGCGGCTCGAGCCTCAACCGGATGGGTCGAGCTCCACGGTCAGATCCCCCGCCGATCCGCGAACCCGCACCGCGCGAAAGTCCGCGACCACCGCCGCCACCTCTCCCAGCTGGTCGGGCCGATGGGTGGTGGTCAGCGCTACCACCCGCGCGCCGGCCGCGCGGCCCGCGGCTGTGCCCGGGGGCGAATCCTCGAACACGACGCACTCCGCGGCGGCCCGGCCCAGCCGCCGTGCGCCCAGGAGATAGCCGTCGGGCGCCGGCTTACCGCGGGTTACGTCTTCGCTGCTCACCAGCACGCGCGGACGCGGCAGTCCCGCGGCGCCGAGCCGGCGCTCGACGAGCTCCCGGCCCGCCGAGGTCACCAGCGCCCACGCCCCCGGCGGCACCGCGCGCAGCAGCTCCGGCGCGCCGGCCACGGCGACGATTCCCTCCACGTCGGCCAGCTCGGCGGCGTCGAGCCAGGCGACTTCTTCGGCGAGCTCCAGATCGGGCCGCACCTCGCGCAGCGTTTCCATGGTGCGGCGCCCGTGGGCCGCCTCGAGAAAGGGCGCCGGATCGAGCCCACGGCGGGCCGCCCAGCGCCGCCAGCTGCGCTCGACCACGGCCCCCGAGTCCACCAGCACCCCGTCCATGTCGAAGAGGAGCGCCGCGGCTCGGAAGCGCGGCATCACGACCCCGGCGCGGCAGGAATCCCGCCGGACCAACCGGACTCAGACGTCCAGGCGCTCTGCGTACGGCACCCGCTCGCCGTGCTCGAGAAAGCGCCGGAGGATCCTGAGGTACATCGCCCAGCAGTAGCAGGAGGTCCGGTAGTGCTGGTTGGCGACGGGCCAGCCCAGATGCTGGAACCTGAGCTGCGTGCCCCGACCCTGTGCGGAAAGCTCGAACCCGACCCGGGTGCCAAGCCAGTCGGGATCGGCCCGGGTCAGGGTGAGCTCGAAGGCCGAGCCGGGCTCCGAGCGCGTCACCCGGGCCCGCCAATCGTATTCCGGCCCGAAGAAGAGCTGGTACTCGGCCCCGAGGTCCGGCGCTCCCGCCGACCGCACGGTCCACCACTCGTCGAGCTGGTCCGGCGCGCTCACCCCGCGGAAGACCCGCGCGACCTCGGCCTGGATGGGGAAGTCGTGGAGGATGTCGGGCATCGCCGCGGCCCGGCCTATGGCATCGTCCGCGCCGCCGGCGCGGGCGGCCGGGGCATCATCTCGTCGCGATTCGCCAGCTCGTACACCGTCCACGCCACCACCGTCGCGGCCTGCTTCAAATCGTCAATCACCAGCCGTTCGTAGGTATCCACGTTGGAGTGGTGGGTCCGGGTGCCGTACTCGATCGGATCCTGAATGAAGTTGAACCCCGGCACGCCGGCGGCGACGAAGCTCAGGTGATCGGTGCCGCCGGTGTTGCCGTGCCGCACCACCACGACCCCCAGGTCCTGGAACGGCGCGAGGATCTGCTGGAGGATCGGGATCGCGGCGCTGTTGGACTGGTCCCAGATGCCGCGGAGGCGGCCGGTGCCGTTGTCCACGTTGACGTAGGCGGAGATCCTGGGCGTCTCGCTCCCATGGATCCGGAGCCAGGCGCGGGATCCGAGCAGGCCCTGCTCCTCCCCGGTCCAGAGCGCGATCCGCACCGTGCGCCGGACCGGGAGGCCCAGGGACTTGAGGATCCGGATCGCCTCCATCATCACCACCGATCCCGCGCCGTTATCGGTGGCGCCGGTGCCGGAGTGCCAGCTGTCGTAGTGGGCCCCCAGCATCACCAGCTCGCCCGCCTTGTCGGTGCCGGGAATCTCCGCGGTAACGTTGGTCGGGATGCGGTTGTCGTCGAGGAAGCGGGTCTGGAGACTCAGCTCGATCCGAACGGGCATGCCGCGCTCTGCCACCCGCCAGAGGGTGCCGTACTGCTCGTGCGCCACCACCAGGTTGGGAATCGGGTTGTACCCGCTGTCCCTGGCGGTCCGGTTGTCGAAGTGGCCGCCGTTCAGAAACATCCCGTAGGTCCAGTTGGAGCCCTGCAGCACCGCCGCCGGCTGCTCGGCGCGGATGAGCTGGGTTACGGCGGCGTTGAGGCGCTGGGCCGGCGAGTTGGGCCCGAAGTTGCCCGGCCCCCCCGGGGCGCTCGGCGGCGGGGGATTGATCAGCTCGTCGAGCGTCTGGCGGGTCTCCCGGGGGGTGAATTCCGGGGGAATAACCCGCGGCGCGCCGCGCAGCACGCAGGCACCTCTGAGCTTGCCGGCGTATTTCGCGACGTCGGTCGAGTCCCGGACGTCGAGCGTCACCACGTTGCAGGCGACGGTTCCCGGCTTGCCCTTCGCATCCAGCGTGCTGCCGCTCCACGCCTGCGGATACGCCGCCAGCGGCTTGGGCCACGGGGCGAGAATCCGGCCGCTGTAGGAAACAATTTCCCAGCCGCGCCCGAACGCCGAGTCCCACGGCTCGAGCTTCACATTGGCCAAGCCCCAGGAGCGAAACGTTTCGGCCGCCCATTCGTTGGCCCTGCGGCTCGCCGGTGAATTGGTGAGCCGCGCGCCGATCACGTCGTTGAGATAGAGCGCCAGCGAATCGAGCCGGGAATGGGTGCCCAGGCCCTCGTCGCGGATCTTCTGCATGGCGGCGAGGTCCACCCGCTCGGCGACGACCTGGGCGGGGGCGGGGGACGGAGCCAGGGCGATGCTGGCGGCGAGCGGGAGGAGGAGGAGGAGGCGCATAGGGAGCTAGGGAGTTAGGGAGCTAGGGAGCTAGGGGGTCAGGGAGCCAGAAGCTATCAGCGCACCGCCAGCGCCGCGAGCCGGCGCTCGATCTCGTCCCTGGGGAGCCAGCGCCCGCCGATCATCACGCCGGCCTGCTTCCCGACGCTGGCGATGTCCTCGAGCGGGTTGGCGTCGAGCAGGATGAGGTCGGCGAGCTTCCCCGCGGCGATGGTGCCCGCCTCCTCCTCGTTGCCCAGGAAGACCGCGACGTTCCGGGTGCCGGTCTCCAGGGCCTGGTACGGCGTGAGCCCGGCGGCGACGTAGCTGGCGAGCTCCCGCGCGAGCGAGAAGCCCGGCGCGTTCCAGAGCTGGGGCGAGTCGGAACCGAGCACGATCCCGGCGCCCCCGTCGTGTAGCGCCTTGAGGATCCTCCGGCGCACCGCGATGAAGCGCCGGCGAACCTCGGCGGGCGTGGCGCTCCGCTGCTGCACCGTGGCGTTGACCCACGACTGGACCAGTGCCTCGGGCACGTACCGGAGCTCGGGCCGGGCCCGGAGCTGCTCGACGGGCTCGTCTCCCGCGACCGCCTCGAAGAACGCCTCCGTGGGCACCACCCAGACGCCGGCGGCCTTCATGCCGGCCACCAGCCCCGGAAGCCGCGCCTCGTCGAGCCGGTCCATGAGGGTCAGGCCGAAGAACCCGTCCTGCTGGGGGGTGGTGACCGAATCGCCGGTGGCCAGCGCCTCCAGGAAGCCGTCGAGGTGGTCCACGCTCCAGTACTTCGCCTCGATGGCACGCCGGAGCCCCACCGCGAGGGGCACGTGGCCGGCGAAGCGTATGTTCAGCAGGTCCGCGGTCCTGGCGAGCGAATCGAACGCGGCGCGGGGCACGCCGGGATGGATCTTGAGGAAATCGTAGCCCGCCGCCTTCTCCGCCTTCGCCATCCGCACCGCGGAGTCGGCGTCCGGCACGCTGTTGCCGTTGAACGAGGGGCCGGAGGTGCGGATCCGGGGGCTCAGGATCTCGCCCCGGTTGGCGCGGTCGCGGAACGGCAGATGCCGCGCCGTGCCCAGCATCCCGCGGACGGTGGTGACCCCGTTCACCACCCAGAGCTCCAGGGTGCGGGCGATTTCCGCGTCGGTCGCGTTGCCGGGGGGAATGTGGGCGTGCATCTCGCCCAGGCCGGGGATGAGGTACTTCCCGGCGCCGTTCACCCGCAGGGCACCGGCCGGGACCTTCACCGATGCCGTGGGACCCACCGCCACGATCCTGTCGCCCTCGACCACGACGGTTTGGCCGGCGAGCACCCGCTCCCGGTCCATCGGAATGACGTTGACGTTGAGGATGACGACCGGCGGCCGCTGTTGCGCCGCCGCGGTGAGCGCGGCCAGGAGGAGAGCGAGCATGGGGCAGCTCCCAGGCAGTTCAGAGACCGAGCACCAGCTTGAGACCCAGCGCGCCGCCGGCCAGCGCGAAGAGCCCGCGGACGAACCCCGCCCCCCGCGCGCTCGCGATCCGCGAGCCGAGGAAGCCGCCGGCGCAGGAGCCGGCCGTGGCGGGTGCCATCAGAGCCAGGTCGTGGAATCCATGGCCGATGTAGACCCCGGCGGCCAGCGCACACCAGGCAAAAGCCAATACGCAGTAGTGGCCGAGGGCGCTGAGCACATCGAATCCCCGGCCCGAGCAGAAGAGCAGCGTGGCCACGATCCCGTTCCCGGACCCGAGCATCCCCTCGTAGAATCCGAGCGGCAGCGCGGCCGCGCCGACCGCCCAGCGCGGAGCGCGCGGCGGGCCGGGATCCCTGCCAAGCTTGGGCCGGGCGAGCAACCCCAGGACGAGCACCAGGATCATCGCCCCGGCGAACCGCTTGAGCGCCACCGGATCCATCCGCAGGGTGAACATGGCGCCGAATGCCGCGCCCAGGAGCCCCAGCGGAATCATCCCGGCCAGGAGCCGGCGGTCCACCGCGCGGCCCCGAAGGTAGTTCCGGGCACCGAGAAGGGTCCAGAGCGCGCCGCCCAGCTTGTCGGTGGCCACGGCGGAGGGAAGCGGAACCCCCATCGCGAGCCAGGCGGGCGTGGTGAGCGCGGAGGCGCTGCCGCCGGAGAGCGAGCCGAGGAGCGCGGCGCCGAAGGCGATGGCGAGCACGAGCAGCGATCTCATCCCTGGAGCCGCCGTTCGAGCAGCTCCGTCCCCCGGGCGAGATGCTCCTGGTACCGCTCGGCCGCGATGTTGGTACCGCAGACGATGAGCCCCACCTGCTTTCCGGCCAGCCGCTCGCGGAGGGGCCCAAGCAGCGCCGCGGTGGCCGCGGCGCCGGCGGGCTCGACGGCGAGCCGCGCGCTCCGGAAGAGCAGCGCGAGCGCTTCGCGGAGCGCGTCGTCGTCCACCAGCACGACGTCGTCGAGGTAGCGGCGGCAGAGTCCGAAGCTGTACGGCAGCGCGTACGGCGGGCTCAGGCTGTCGGCGATCGTGCGGGATCCCCCCGCCGGGGCCTGCTCGGGCCGGCCGGAGCGGAGGCTCCGGAGCATGGTGTCGTTCCCGAAGGGCTCGACGCCCAGCACCAGGCACTCCGGCCGGGTGAGCTTGATCGCGGCGGCGAGCCCGCCGGCGAGCCCACCGCCGCCGATCGGCACGACCACCGCGTCGAGGTCCGGCGCCTGGCGGAGCAGCTCGCGGCCCAGGGTCGCGGTGCCGAGGGCGGTGCGGGGTCCCTCGAAGGGATGGACGAAGCTCCGGCCCTCGTCCCGCTCGATCCGCTCGGCTTCGCCGAACGCCGCATGGACGTCGGCGGCGAGGACCACCTCCGCCCCGAGCGCCCTGCTCCGGGCGACCCGGAGCGGATCGGCGCCCTTGAACATCACCACCTTGGCCGACGTGCCGAGCGAGCGCGCCGCCCAGGCCACCGCGATGGCGTGGTTCCCGGCGCTCACCGCCGTCACCCCGCGGGCCAGCGCCGCGGGCTCGAGCGCCAGCATCACCGAGAGCGCGCCCCGGGCCTTGAAGCTCCCGGCGTGCTGGAAGAGCTCGAGCTTGAGCACCGGCCGGGTGCCGGCGGGGAAGAGCCGCTCCACCAGCTCGTCCCGCCAGGCCCAGGCGGGGGTCTCGCGGACCAGCGTCGCGGTGGCCCCGGCCGCCGCGTCAATCTCCGCGAGCGAAAGCGTGGGGTCAGCCATGCGGCGGGTGTGTGGAACGCTTGCCGCCGGGGCGTCCTTCAAATTGGGCGGAGGGCCGGGGGAAGCGAGAAACGAGAGACGATATGCGCACGACGCGAATTCTGCTTCCGGCCGCCCTCGCGGTCCTCGCCCTGGCGGGCTGTGCCGGCCACCGCTGGAGCGACGAGTCGGTCGCCCCGGATACGCCGGTGATGGTCCGGGTCGAGAACGACAACACCAGCGACATGAAGGTGTACCTCGTGCGGAGCGGGCAGCGGCAGCGGATCGGCACGGCCAACGCCCTGGGCGTCACCATGATCAAGCTGCCCAGGACCGTGGTGAACGGCGTCACCCAGCTCCGGTTCCTGATCGTGCCGATCGGAGGAAACCGGGCGGAGATCAGCGAGGAGATCACCGCGAACCCGGGTGAGGAGCTGGTCCTCCGGATCCTGCCCGGCTGAGCGCGCCCGGCACGAGCGGATCACGGCGCGGCCGCTGAGCACTCACAGCACCGAGCGGAGCACGGCGGGGCTCACGTTGCCCCCACAGAGAATCACCACTGTGGTCCGGTCCCGCCACCGCTCCGCCTGGCGAAGATAACCCGCCAGCGCGACGCCGGCCGCCCCCTCCACCGCCAGACCGTGGGATTCGTGGAGGAGGCGCATCGCCCGGCGGATTTCCTCCTCGGAGACGGTGAGGTACTCGTCCGCGAGCGCGCGGACCAGCTCGAAGGTGATCGCCCCGGGCTCGACCCCGCCCGCGGTGCCGTCGGAGAGCGTGGGTTTCGATTCCGCCTCGACGATCCGTCCGGCCCGCACCGATTCGATCATCACCGCGGAGTTCTCGGGAGAGCAGGCGACCACCCGAACGCCGGGCCACGCCCGCTTGACCCAGGCCGCGACGCCGGCCAGGAGCCCGCCGCCGCCCAGGGCGATGAACACCGCGTCGGCCCTTGGGAGCCGCCGCGCGAGCTCCACCCCCACCGTGCCCTGCCCCGCCACCACGTCGAGATCGTTGTAGGGGGAGACGTACGGGACCCCCTCGCTCGCGGCGAGCCGACGGGCATGGGCCTCCGCGACGGCGGAGTCCTCCCCGTGAACCTCCACCGCGCCGCCCAGCGCGCGGATCGCCGCCACCTTGCCCGGGTCGGCGTTTCCGGGCACCACGATCCGCCCCGCGAGCCCGAGCTTCGAGGCGGCATACGCCACGGCGGCGCCGTGGTTGCCGGTGGACGCGGCGATCACCCCGCCGGCGCGCTCGGCTTCGGTCAGCGCGAGCAGCTTGCTGAACGCGCCCCGGGCCTTGAACGAGCCGGTGTGCTGGAGGTTTTCGAGCTTGAGACGGGGGCCGATCGGAGAGGATTCGAGCGGGGTTTCCTTGACCCACTCACGGATGCGCCGCTCGGCGCGGGCGATCGCCGCGGGGAGGTCCGCCGCGGCGATCATGCCGACGGCGGCTCAGGCCGCCGGCTCGGGACTGGAGTTCCGCTGTGCCCGCCGGAGCCGGCGCAGCTGACCGAAGGTGACCATGCGTCCGCTGTCCTCGTCCCAGAGCTTGAGCATCAGGGTGTGGAAGCTCGCCCGGAGGGTGAGCGTGGTCACCTTCTGGAAGGTCGGGTTCTCCCGATGGCAGCGCTCCAGCGAGTAGTTCGGAATCCGGGGGCTCAGGTGATGCACGTGGTGGAACCCGATGTTCCCGGTGAACCACTGCAGCACCCGGGGGAGCCGGAAGTAGGAGCTGCCCATCACCGCCGCGGTGGCGTAATCCCACTCCGGCCCGCCCCGCCAGTAGGCGTCCTCGAACTGGTGCTGCACGTAGAACAGCAGCACGCCGGCGGCGCCGCTCAGCAGGAAGGTGGGGAGCCAGATCAGCATCAGCTCCTTGAAGCCCACCAGGAAGCCCAGGACGGTGAACAGCCCCGCCAGGGCGAGGTTGGTGGCGTGGACGTTGATGATCTCCTTCTTCCCGGCAATGCCGCGGGTGGGCCAGCGGTGCTTGAAAAAGAGGAACGTCGGCCCGATGACGAGGAGAATCAGCGGATTCCGGTAGATGCGATACCAGGTCCGGCCGAGCCAGGTCGAGGCGAGGTATTCGCGCACCGTGAGGGTGGTGATGTCGCCGGTGCCGCGCTGCTCCAGGTGGCCCGAGGTGGCGTGGTGGATCGCGTGCTCCCGCCGCCAGTGGGCGTAGGGGGTGGTGGTGAGGATGCCGGTCACCCACCCCACGATGTCATTCCAGGTGCGCGACGGCAGGAACGAGCCGTGCCCGCAGTCGTGCATGATGATGAAGGTGCGAATCCAGAGTCCCGCCGTCGGCACCGCCAGGGCCAGGGTGAGCCAGTAGCTCACCGAGAGGCTCCAATACATGAGGACCAGGGCGACGGTGAGCAGCAGCAGCGTGGAAACCAGCTGCCAGACGGCGCGCCGGATGCTCGGTGTCTGGTAGCGGGCGACGATCTCGCGCCAGCTCCTGGAGGATGCGGATTCGGACATGGATGACGACCTCGAGATCGGAGGGACCGGACAACGTCGAGCCCCGCCTGGGTAAGAATCGACTACTGCAATCTAGATACCCGGCCCCCCCGCTGTCGATGCGCGGAGCTAAGTGCCGCCGCGCCCGCCACTTGCCGAGGGATTCGAGGGCCGGCCGTAGGACGCGAAACTTTGCAGCACCCGCAACATCTCGGCGTCGTCCAGAATACGCGGTGTCCCCGCCGCGAGCGCGAGCCAGTACACCTGGGCCACCCGCTCGATCTCCTCGGCCACCCGAAGCGCTTCGTCGAGGTCCGCGCCCAGGGCCACGATCCCGTGATTGGCGAGGAGGCACGCCGTTCGCCCCTCGAGCGCCGCGAGCGCCGCCGCCGAAAGCTCCGCGGTGCCGAACGTTGCGTAGCCGGCGCAGCGCACCGAGGCGCCGCCCGCCACCGCCACCATGTAGTGCACCGCCGGCAGGTCCTTCCCGAGGCAGGCGATCGCGGTGGCGTAGGGCGGGTGGGCGTGCAGCACCGCACCGGCCTCGCCCCGCGCCGCGTAGATGTCACGGTGAATCCGCCACTCGGTGGACGGCGCCCCCGCTCCGGGCTCGGGCAGGCCGGCGGCGTCGAGGCGGACGATGTGGTCCGGACCGAGCAGGTGCCAGGGCAGGGCCGTCGGCGTGATGAGGAGCCCGGGACCGGCGCGGACGCTCAGGTTGCCCGAGGTTCCGTGGGTGAGGCCGAGCTCCACCATCCGCCGCGCCGCAGCGACCACCGCCTCCCTCAGGGCCTGGTCCTTCACGGCATCCGCTCCGGAAAGAGCCCGGCGAGCCCGGCCTCCGAGGGCGGACACACGCCCCGCTCGGTGATCAGCGCCGTGACGTGCCGGGCCGGGGTCACGTCGAAGCCGGGATTGAAGGCGGCCACCGGGTGCCCACCGGTCACCTCCAGCGCCGAGCGCTCCTCGATCGGAATGCGGGCGGGATCGGCGAGCCCCCACTCGATGCTCGAGGACGGCGCCGCCACATAGAAGGGGACACCGGCCTCGCGGGCGGCGAGGGCCTTCATCGCGGTACCGATCTTGTTGCAGACGTCGCCGGCGCGGGTGGTGCGGTCGGTCCCCACGAGGCAGAGATCCACCCGCCCGCTCTGGAGCAGGAGGCCCGCCGCATTGTCCACCACGAGCGTGTGGGGGACCCCGTGCTCGCCAAGCTCCCACGCGGTGAGGAGGCCCTGGTTCCGGGGGCGGGTCTCGCTCACCCAGACGTGGAGGGCGACGCCCTCGTCGTGCAACCGGTAGATCGGCGCGAGCGCGGTGCCCCAGTCCACCGTGGCCAGCCAGCCGGCGTTGCAGTGGGTGAGCACGTTGAGGGGGCCTTCAGCGCCTCGCGCGGCGAGCCGCTCCCGGAGCAGCGCCGCGCCGTAGCGGCCGATCGCCTCGCAGGCAGCCACCTCCGCCTCCGCCAGCTCCCCCGCGCCGGCCCACGCGGCGGCGGCTCGGCTCGGGGGCGGAAGCGGGCGGACCAGGTCGGCGATCCACGACACGGCCCAGCCGAGGTTTATCGCGGTGGGCCGGGTCGCACGCAGCACGGTTGAGGCGCGGTCGAGGCCCTGGTCGGAGGGATCGTCGCGGAGGCCGAGGGCCATGCCGTAGGCGGCGGTGACGCCGATGAGCGGCGCGCCCCGCACCTGCATGGTGCGGATCGCCGCGGCCGCGGCCTCGAGGGTGGTGAGGCGGACCGTCTCGAAGCGGCCCGGCAGGAGGGTCTGGTCCACGATGACGACCGCGCCGCCGCCAGGGGCTTCGACAATCGCGCGCCGCGGCACGCCGGCGACCCTCATGGGGCGCGCGTCACTCGCCTTCGAAGGCCATGAGGGCGAAGACCGGCCAGCCTTCCTTCTCCAGCCGCTTCCGGCCGCCCAGGTCGGGCAGGTCAATCACGAAGCAGGCCTCCACCAGGCGGCCGCCCATCTGCTCGATCAGCCGGATCGAGGCGGCGGCGGTGCCCCCGGTGGCGATGAGGTCGTCCACCAGCAGCACCGGATCGCCCGGCGCGATCGCATCGAGGTGCATCTCGACCCGATCGGTGCCGTACTCCAGCTCGTAGTCCCTGCCCACGGTCTTCCAGGGCAGCTTGCCGCGCTTCCGAATCGGCACGAACCCCGCGCCCAGGCCGTGGGCGAGCGCCCCGCCAAGGATGAAGCCGCGGGCCTCGATGCCGGCGACCTTCGCCACCGGCCGGCCGGCGTAGCGCTCGACCAGCTGGGCGATGGTGCGCCGGAATCCCTGGGCGTCGCCCAGGAGGGTGGTGATGTCGCGGAACATGATGCCGGGCCGGGGCCAGCCGGGGACGCTGCGCACCAGGGCGCGCAGATCGCTCACAGCACCCTCCCGGCCACGCAGGCCAGCCGGGCCGCGACCGCGGGATCGCGCGCCTCGGGCGCGGTCATGATCGCGCCGTCCAGGGCGCGATCGCAGCCGTGGGGGCACGCGACCGGCCGCTCGTGGAGCCGGGGCGCCGCGCGGCGCACCGTCTCCCGCGCCGCGACGACGTTTTTCGCCATGACCTCCACCACCTGGTCCACGGTGACGTGCCCGTAGCCGGGATGCCAGCAGTCGTAGTCGGTCACCATCGCCACGGTGGCGTAGCAGAGCTCCGCCTCGCGGGCGAGCTTGGCCTCCGGCATGTTGGTCATGCCGACGACGGCGCAGCCCCAGGTGCGATAGAGCTCCGACTCCGCCCGGGTGGAGAACTGGGGACCCTCCATGACGATGTAGGTGCCCCCCCGCACGCAGGGCGCGCTCGATTCGCGCACCGCGGCCTCGAGGACGTCGCCCAGCCGGGCGCAGACCGGGCTGGCCATCGAAACGTGGGCCACGAGCCCGGTGCCGAAGAAGCTCTTGGCGCGGGCGAAGGTCCGGTCCACGAACTGGTCCACGATCACGAAGGTGCCGGGCGGGAGGTCGTCGCGCAGGGAGCCGACCGCGGAGAGCGCGATCACGTCGGTGACGCCGGCGCGCTTGAGCGCATCAATGTTGGCGCGGAAATTCACCTCGGTGGGGGCGATCCGGTGGCCCCGGCCGTGGCGGGGCAGGAAGACCAGGGGCACGCCGTCCAGCTCGCCGATGAGGAGGTCGTCGGAGGGCTTCCCGTAGGGCCCCACGACCTTCTCCCATCGGGGGTGGGCGAGCCATTCGATATCGTAGATCCCGCTCCCCCCGACGATGCCGAGGCAGGCTTGGCGTCTCGCCTCGCTCATGAAGACTCTGGGGCGGCTGCGAGGAACGGGCGGCGGGGGCGCGGCATCACCGTCGAAGCTATCGCCCGGCCCGGCGGGCCGCCATCTTTGGCCGCATGCTCATACCGGAGCTTTCGCCCCGGATCCCCCGCCGGGGCGGCGTCCTCCGCGCCGCCCTGGGCCGGGCGATCCTCCTGCTCCTCGGATGGCGCCTCGAGGGCAATCTGCCGGACCAGCCCAGGCTCGTCGTCCTCGCCGCCCCGCATTCGTCCGCCTGGGACTTCGTCCTCGGCATCGGCCTCGTCTTCGCTCTCCGGCTCGACCTCCATTTCATCGGCAAGGCAGAGCTGTTCCGCGGTCCCCTGGGCCCGCTCATGCGCTGGCTCGGCGGGCTGCCGGTGGACCGGCGGAGGCCGGAGGGGTTCGTGGAGCAGACGGTCGCGATGTTCGGCGAGCGGGACCACCTGGTACTGGCGGTGGCGCCGGAGGGGACCCGGAAGCCGGTGACCAGGTGGAAGAGCGGGTTCTACCGGATCGCGCTCGGCGCCGGGGTGCCGATCGTGCCGGGTTACTTCGACAACGGGCGCAAGATCATGGGCTTCGGCCCCGCCCTCGCGCCGTCCGGCGACGCGGAGCGGGACATCGCGGCGCTCCGCGCCTTCTACGCGACGATACCCCGGCGGGGGAGTCCGGCGCCGTCTACTTCCGCTTCGGCGCGGGTTTCTTCACCGTAGAATCGGCCGGGGCCGGCATCGGCATCGGGACGTCGGAGTTGAAGATATCGCGCGCCACACGCCACGAGCCGTCCTCGCCCTTCTTCCAGATCTCGAGGTACTTCCCGGAGTCGGCGACCGGGGCGCCGCCGGGCGGCATCACCTTGAGCGCATAGCGGCCGACCACGTACGCCGTGGACCCGCTGCCCTCGATCTCGACCGTACGGGAAGCGAAGTCCGAGAACGGCGGATAGGAAGCCATCCAGGCCTGGATGCCCGCCCTTCCGCTCACCGAGGGCCCGTTCGAGGGCATCATGACCGCATCCTCGGTGTAATACCCGTTCACCACGCCGGCCCAGTCCCTGGCGTTGAGCCCCTTGGTGAACTCCTCGGTCTTCTGGTTGATCGCGGCCCTGTCCTGGTCGGTGAGTCCGGCCGGCGGAGGAGGCTGGCAGGCGGCGCCGAACAGCAGGATGGCGGCAGCGGGAGAGAGCGCGAAACGCATCGGTGGTCCTCAGTGGTGGCGGGGTGGGCGAGAAGGTACCCCTCCACGAGGGACCGTCAAGCCGGTGGAACGATGTGCCCCTCCCGGGCCAGCCGCTCCCGTGCCCAGGCCATCACCTTGGGGGAGGCCCCTCTCTCCTCGGGATGATGGACCCGCCAGCGCGCGATGTGAACCTCGTGCCCGGCATGGCTCTCCTTCCCCACCGCAATCGCCCCGACGTCGCCGATCCCGGGGGCCCGGTCGAGGGAGACGTCGTAGGGGCAGAGCGCGCCCGCCTCGATCAGGGCGGCGCCACAGATCGCACACAGGGGCATATGTACAACATAAGAGGAGGTAGCGAGTAGCGAATAGCGAAAAGGGGCGCCCCCTCCTCGCTACTCACTACTCGCTACCTCCCAGCAGCGCTTACCCGACCTTGACGGGAATCTCGCGGGGCTTCGCCCTCTCGCTCTTCGGCAGCACGAGGGTGAGCACGCCGTGGTCCGCGGTCGCCTGGACCCGATCGGGGTCCACCGTGCTCGGCAGCGTGAAGCTGCGCTCGAAGGAGCCGTAACTCCGCTCGTAGCGGTACCACCGCTCGTCCTTCTTCTCGCTCTCCTGCTTCTTCTCGCCCCGGATGGTGAGCACCTGATTCTCGACGCTCACCTTCACGTCCTCGGGACGCACGCCGGGGAGCTCCAGGGCGATCTTGAGGTGATCCTTGTCCTCGACGACGTCCGCGGCCGGCAGCCACGCCGCCGCGATCGAGCCGCCGTTCCAGTCGCCCAGCGCCTGATCCATGACCCGGTGAAGCCGGCTCAGGCCGGAAAAGAGATCCTGCGCGGGCACCACTGCTCGACGATTGGTAGTGAACAACATGTTTCTCCATCCTCCTTCTGGTAGGGCGTTGCTCGAGGCCGTTTCCATAGGGCCTCGCCGGGGGGAGGAGGTGCAGGCCGTGTGCCCGCTGGGGAGGGGAGGATTCGGTCATTCTGGCAATCGGCTCGATCACTTTGAACGGCCGTCTGTCGGTTTGGCCGGGCGCACGGTCACCGCTCCACCGGCAGCCCCCCCTGCACCCACGCGCCGAAGCCGCCGGCCACGTTGACCACGCCCCGGCGTCCGCCTGCGCCGAGGAGGCTCGCGGCGATCGCGGATCGGCTCCCGCTCTGACAATGAACCGCCACCGGCCGGTCCGCCGGGACTTCCGCGAGCCGCCCGGAAAGCTCGGCCAGCGGAATCAGCACCGCCCCGGGTATGTGGCCGGCGTCCCATTCGGTTCGGCCCCGTACGTCGAGGACCATCATCCCGTTGCGCCGGGCGGCGAGCTCGGCGATCGAGAGCTGCTCCACCCGACCGAGCGCGCCCCCCTCCGATTCCCAGAGCTCGAGCGCCTGGGGACCGAAGTAACCCCGGACCCGATCGAGACCGATCATCACCAGGCTCTGGAGCACCTGGTGGAGCAGCGCGGGGCGTGGGGAGTCCACGAGCAGGTAGAGATCGCGGTCGTAGGAGAGCAACGCGCCCGCCCAGGTGGGGAAACTGCGATTGAAGGGGAGCGAGAGCGTACCCGGGATGTGCCCCGCGGCGAATTCCGGCGCCGGCCGGGTGTCCACCAGGACCGCGCCGGAGGCGAGGATGCTCCGGATCCGGTGCTCCGCCACCCGCTCGGGGAGCGCCAGCGCGCCGAGCAGCCGCGGGCCGGCCCGGTTCACCCGTTTCATCTCGGCGAAGTAGCGGGGTGGCTCGGGCTGGCCGAGCAGGACCATCCGCATGAATTCGGCTTCGCCGGCGACGCCGAAGGCCCAGTTGAACCGCCGCTCGTAGCCGACCGTGGACTGCGGCACGGCGCTCAGTCCCTTCCCGCACGCGCTGCCCGCGCCGTGGCCGGGCCAGATCTGGAGGTGATCGGGCAGGGTCTTGAACCAGGCGAGACTGCGGAAGAGCTGCCGCGCGCCGGCTTCGGCGGATCCGCTCACCTGCGCCGCCGTCTCGAGCAGGTCGGGCCGGCCGACGTCACCCACGAACACGAAGTCGCCGGTAACGATCCCCATCGGCTCGTGGGCGCCGGCGGCGTCGGTGACGAAGAAGCTCAGGTGCTCGGGGGTGTGCCCGGGTGTGTGCACCGCCCGAAGCTCCACGTTGCCCACCCGGAAGGTGTCACGGTCGGCGAGCAGCACGACGCCGGGCTCGTGGCGGAACTCGTACTGCCACTCCGGAGGGCCGCAGCCGGAGACGTATAACGTGGCGCCGGTGCGGGCGGCGAGCTCGCGGGAGCCGGAGACGAAATCGGCGTGGATGTGGGTCTCGGTGACCCCGACGATCCGCAGGCCCTCCGCCTCGGCGGCGGCGATGTAGTCATCGGTTCGGCGATTGGAATCCACCACCACGGCGGTTCCGGTGGCGCCGCAGCCGATGAGATAGCTCGCCTGGGCCAGCTGGTCGTCGTAGAAGCGCTGGAAATGCATGCCGGAACCTCGCCGGATCAGCGGGGACGCGCCAGCACGAGCGCCCCCATCACGAGGAGAAAGAGGGCAAAGCCCCGCCGGAGCCGTTGTTGCGAGACATGCCGCAGCATCCGGCTTCCGGCCGCCACGCCCACGAGCGCGATCGCCGTGAACACCGCGATGGCCGTCCAGTCGAAGGCGAGGCTCCCGCGGTAGCGGATCGCCCCGGCGATGCAGCTGAGCAGGATGAGCACGAGGGATGTTCCCACCGCCTCTTTCATGTGGAGGCCCCCCAGCACGGCCAGCGCCGGCACGTACACGAATCCCCCTCCGACACCCACGAACCCGGTCAACACACCGACCACGGCACCGACCAGCGTGATGAACGGAACCCGGGGCCGGCCGCCGCCGCCCGGCGCGCGCCACTCGCCGGTCATGGCGCCCTCCGGTGCCCAGAGCGCCGCGCCGAAGTACATGGAGACCGCCGCGGCGAGCATCACCACGGCGAAGACGGTCAGCTGCACCGTCGCGGCCACCCGGAGGCCGAGCTCGGCACCAAGCAACGCCCCCACGATCGCCGGCGGCCCGAACCCCAGCGCCGCCCGGGGATTCACGGTGCCGGCTTTCCAGTGGGCCACGGCGCCGAAGCCGCTGGTGAGACCCACCACCACCAGGCTCATCGGCACCGCCTCCTTGACGTCATAGCCCAGCACGTAGTGCAGCACCGGCACGGTGAGGATCGAGCCGCCGCCGCCCAGGAGGCCCAGCGAGAGGCCCATCAGGAGGGCGAGGGCGTAGCCGAGCACGATGGTCAGGGGGAGGACCATGGGCGATCCTCGCGCGCCGGAGCGCCGCTGTCAACTCCCCGACGCGGCTACCGGCAGCCCAGATCGCAGCGGCGGATGCACTCGAGGATGTGATGCACCTTCGGCTCCACGATCCGGTAGTACACGTTGAGGCCTTCCTTGCGGCAGGCCACGACGCCCTGCCGGCGGAGCCGGGCGAGATGCTGGGAGCCGACGGCCTGCCCGAGATCGCAGAGCTCGCAGATCTCCCCCACGGTGAGCTCGCCCTGCTCGAGCGCCTCCAGGATCATGAGCCGCTCCCGGTGGCCGAGGAGCTTGATGATTTCGGCCGCGCGGGCGACCACCCCGCGGTCCACCCGGCGGAGCAGGCGCTTCGCCGCGGGCATCAGGCCGGGCTCCCCCCGGCTCCCACCAGCGCGTCGAGCTCGGCCCGGCGAGCAAGGCCCACGTGGCGGCCGGTCTCACGGCCGTCGCGGATCGCCACCAGGGTCGGAATGCCCCGGATCCCGAATCGCTCCGCCACGGCCGGGCTCCGGTCGGTGTCCAGCTTGAGGACCAGCACCAGCCCGGCGCGCGCCAGGGCCAGCTCGTCCACCATCGGGGCGAGGATCCGGCAGGGCCCGCACCAGTCGGCGTAGAAGTCCACCAGGATGGGCACGCCGGTGCCCCTGGTGACCGCGTCGAAGTCGGTGTCGGAGACCGGCACCGGCCGGTCGAAATGGAGCGGCCGGTGGCAGGAGCCGCAACGCGGGCCGTCGGCCAGCCGGGCAAGATCGGTGCGGTTGAGCTGCCCGCAGAACGGGCAGGGCGTGGTGGCGAAGCGGGCGGGTGCGGTGGTCGGGGCGGTCACGGTCCTGGTCTCCTTGCGGGGCGGGGCCGGCGGGGCCCCGGATAAACATATAACATATGATATATCATATATTTGTCGGCGTCAAGCCGGCCCGCCCCGGGGACGCCCTGGGCGCCCGGTCGGCGCCGTCAGGCGGAGGGCGCGATCGGGGCGGCGGGCACCGTGGGCGCGGTGGCGGCCCCCGGCGGGAGCGCCGGGGCCGTTGCGGGCGCGGGCGGCGCGATGCGGTCCAGCAGGTCGGCCAGCGCGCGCATGTCGAACGGTTTCTGCACCAGCGGCTGCTTCAGCCGGGGGAGCAGCTCGGTCGCTTCAGCTGAGGAGGTGTCACCCGACATGAGCACCAGCCGGTCCAGGACCTCGGGCGCCCTGGCGGCGAGGCGGTCGTGGAACTCGATGCCCGACACGCCGGGCATCCTGAGGTCGGTCACGATGGCCTGGAAGCGGCTCGCCCTCGGCATCACGCCGTCCCCCAGCCCGAGGATTTCGAGCGCCTCGGTTCCGCTCCGCGCCTCCACCACCGTCCACCCGCGCCGCTGGAGATACCGGCCAACGGCGGTGCGGATCGAGACCTCGTCGTCCACGAGGAGGAGCTGGCGGGGCGCGCCGCCGGCCTCCACCCCCGCGACGGGAGCGCCGCGGGGCCGCACCACCGAGTCGGCGTGGCGCAGCGCACGGCGCTCGAGAAAGGGCAACCGGATGGTGAACCGGGCCCCGCGCTCGCCCGGGCCGCCGCGGTTCC
>DASYRI010000152.1:0-5286 GCA_036004545.1 Gemmatimonadales bacterium | reverse complement strand
TGCACGCCCCTCGGGCTCGGGGAGCGGGACCCGCTCCCCGTAGCTCCCGGCGAGCTCCCGGCCGCGCGGGTGGCGCTCGACCTGGTGTATCGCAGGGGCGAGACGGCGTGGGTCCGCGCGATGCGCGCCGCGGGCCGCGCGGCGAGCGACGGGCGCGAGGCGCTGCTGGAGCAGGGCGCGGCCGCCTTCGAGCTCTGGTTTCCGGGCCGGCCGGCGCCCCGGGAGGTGATGCGTGCCGCCCTTCGCGCCGCCCTGGGCTGAGCTGGCCGGGGGGCTCGGCGCGGTCGAGCGCTGGCTGCTGCCGGCCGAGTGTCTGCTCTGCCGCGGCCCGATCCCGCCGCGACCGGACGATCCGCTGGTCTGCGGCGCCTGCCGGAGCCGGTGGCCTGCGCTGCCCGAGCCCCAGTGCCCCCGCTGCGGCCAGCCGTCCGAGCCGGACTCGGCGTGCCGCCTCGCTGCCGGCTGGCCCGACGGGCTCCGCGAGGTGCGGAGCGCGGTCTGGCTCGAGGATGGGGCTCGCCGAGCGGTGCACCTGCTCAAATACGAGGGGTGGTGGCGGATCGCGGAGCCGATGGCGGAGACGATGCACCGGCTGCTCGGATTGCCCGCCGGCGGCACGCTGGTGCCGATTCCGCTCGGTCCATCGCGCCAAAAGGCCCGGGGTTATAATCAGAGCGCCGTGCTGGCCCGGGCGCTCGGACGCCGGTGCGCGCGGCCGGTGGCCGCGGCCGCGCTGGCGCGGCGCCGCGAGACACCGACCCAGACGGCGCTCACCCCGGAGGAGCGGCGCGCGAATCTCGCCGGCTCGTTCGTTGCCGGCTGCCGGCCGCCGGTCCATCCGGTCCTGGTGGACGACGTATTCACCACCGGCGCCACGCTCGCCGAGGCGGCCGCGGCGCTGCTCGCGGCCGGTGTCGAGGAGGTGCGGGCGGTCACCTTCGCGCGGGCCCCGCGACCGCTGGCCAGAGCGGCGGCGAGTCCGGCCTGACGCCTCACCCGGGGAGAAGGGCATGACCACGCGGGTCGCCATCAACGGTTTCGGACGGATCGGTCGCAACGTGCTGCGGGCCGCGCGCCTCGCGGGCGTCACGGACCTCGAGGTCGTCGCGGTCAACGATCTCACCGACACCAAGACCCTCGCCCACCTCCTCAAGTACGACTCGGTCCACGGCCGCTACAGCGGCACCGTGGAGCCGGCCCCCGACGGGATTCACGTGGACGGCCGCGTCATCAAGGTGCTCTCCGAGAAGAATCCCGCGGCGCTGCCCTGGAAGGACCTCGGCGTGGAGCTGGTGCTCGAGTCCACCGGCCGATTCACCGACCGCGACCAGGCGGCCCAGCACCTTGCGGCGGGGGCGAAGAAGGTGGTCATCTCCGCGCCGGCCAAGAAGGAAGACATCACCATCGTGTACGGCGTGAACCACACCGCATACGATCCGGCGAAGCATCACGTCATCTCCAACGCGAGCTGCACCACCAACTGCCTCGTCCCCGTGGTGCAGGTGGTGCTCCGGAGATTCGGCTTCGTTCGCGGCTTTATGACCACGGTGCACTCCTACACCAACGACCAGCAGATCCTCGACCTCCCGCACAAGGATCTCCGGCGCGCCCGCGCGGCGGCGCTCTCCATCATCCCGACCACCACCGGCGCCGCGAAGGCCACCGCGCTGGTGCTCCCCGAGGTGAAGGGGAAGATCGACGGGATCGCGCTCCGGGTCCCGACGGCGGACGCCTCGCTGGTGGACCTGACCTGTATGGTGGAACGGCCCACCACCACCGAGGAGGTGAACACCGCATTCCGGGAGGCCGCCCGCGGCGCCCTCGCGGGCGTGCTCGCCGTGAGCGAGGAGCCGCTGGTGTCGGTGGACTACATCGGGAACCTCATGTCGAGCACGGTGGACGCGCTTTCCACCAACGTGATCGACGGCATCCTGGTGCACGTCTCGAGCTGGTACGACAACGAGATGGGCTACTCGGCCCGCTGCGTGGACCTGCTCCGCTACCTCGGGACGCGGGGCGGATGAAGCGTGCCCTCGCCTCGCTCGATCCTTCCCGCCTCGACGGGCAGCGGGCCCTCGTCAGGGTGGACTTCAACGTCCCGCTGAAGGACGGCGTCGTCACCGACGACACCCGGCTCCGCGCGGCCCTCCCAACCATCCGGTACCTGCGGGAGAAGGGCGCCCGGGTCGTGCTGCTCTCGCATTTCGGGCGCCCCAGGGACCCCGATCCGGAATACTCGCTGCGGCAGCTGGTGCGTCCGCTGGAGGCGCTGCTCGGCGTGCCGGTGAGCTTCATCGAGGACCCGAGCACCCCGGTGGCGGTGGCCTTCACCCGCCGGATGCCGCGCGGCAGCGTCGCCCTGGCGGAGAACACCCGATTCTATCCGGGCGAGGAGGCCAACGACGCCGAGCTCGCCCGGCGGTTCGCCGAGCTGGGGGACTTCTACGTGGACGACGCGTTCGGCTCGGCCCACCGCGCCCACGCGAGCACCGAAGCCGTGGCGCGCCTGCTTAAGCCCGCGGTCGCCGGCTTCCTCATGGAGAAGGAGCTCAAGTTCCTGGGCGAGGCCCTCGCCGATCCGAAGCGCCCGTTCGTCGCGGTGCTGGGCGGCGCCAAGGTGAGCGGCAAGATCGATCTCATCGAGGCGCTTCTGCCCAAGGTGGACGCGATCCTGGTCGGCGGGGCCATGGCCTGCACCTTCTTCCGGGCGATGGGGCTCGAGACCGGCAAGTCGCTGGTCGAGGACGACCGGATCGAGCTGGCCCGCGCGCTCATGTCGAAGGCGGGGCGGAAGCTGGTGCTGCCGACCGGCGCCGTAGTGGCGCCGGAGCTCCGCGAAGGAATCACCACGCTCACCGTGCCGAGGAACAAGGTTCCGCCGGGCTTCGCCATGTTCGACATTGACCCGGTCACCGCGAAGGCGTTCGCCGCGCGGATCATGGAGGCGGGCACCGTGCTGTGGAACGGGCCGATGGGGGTCTTCGAGATCCCGCCGTTCGACGGGGGCACCTGCGCCATCGCCCGGGCGATGGCCGAGGCCTCCGCGCAGGGGACGATCACCGTCGTGGGCGGCGGCGACTCGGCGGCGGCGGTGACCCAGGCGGGGCTCGCGGAGAAGATGAGCCACGTCTCCACCGGGGGCGGCGCCTCGCTCGAGTTCCTCGAAGGCAAGGTCCTCCCCGGCGTCGCGGCGCTCGACGACGCCTGATGCGCCGGCTCCTCTTCGCGGCCAATTGGAAGATGCATCTCGGTCCCGGCGAGGCGCGCGACTTCGCCCGCCGGTTCCGGGCCCGACACACGCCGCGGGACGATCGCGATACCTGGTTCTTCCCCAGCGCGGTGAGCATCGAGGCGGCGGCGGCGGCGTTCCGAGATCTCCCGGGCACGCTGATCGGGGCGCAGGACGTGCACTGGGAGCCGAAGGGCGCCTTCACCGGAGCCACCTCGGCCCCGCTGGCCAGGGCGGCGGGAGCCACGGCGGCGCTGGTCGGGCACTCGGAGCGGCGCCACGTCTTCGGGGAATCGGACCAGGATACCGGCCGCAAAGTGCTCGCCGCGCTCGACGCGGGACTGGTGCCCGTGCTTTGCGTCGGGGAGACGCTTTTGCAGCGCGAGCGGGGTGAGACGGCGACGGTGGTGACCAGGCAGCTCGAGGCGGGGCTGCGCGGCGTACCCCCCGACCGCCTGGATCGCATGGTCATTGCCTACGAGCCGGTCTGGGCGATCGGCACCGGGCGGAACGCGAGCCCGTCCGACGCCGGCCTGGTGCACGCCGGGATCCGGAAGCGGCTCTTCGGCTTGGGCGCACGAACCATGCGAGTGCTCTACGGCGGTTCGGTGAACAAGGGCAACGTCGGCGCGCTCCTCGCCGAGCCCGAGGTGGACGGCGTCCTGGTGGGGGGGGCGAGCCTCGATCCCGACGGGTGGGCGGAGATCGTCGGGGTAACTGCGTCTGTTGACCGTTGACCCCGTTTGACCTCACCCTCGCCCACCATTAGGATTCCCCTGCCATCCTCCGGACCTGGAATGCTTTACAACTTTCTCCTCGCGCTTCTTGTCGTGGACGGCCTGATCCTGGGCGCCGTGATTCTGCTGCAAGCGGGGCAGGGAGGCGGGCTCGCGTCGCTGGGCGGCGGGACGACGGATCTCGTCATGGGCGGGCGGCAGGCGATCACCATCCTGCACAAGACCAGCTGGGTGACCGGTTCCCTGTTCATGTTCATCTCCGTTCTGCTCTCCCTCGTCGCCTCGCGGGGCGCGGTGGGGGAGACCGAAGTGCAGCGGCGGCTCCGCCAGCAGGCCCCGGTCCAGCAGCAGGCCCCGGCCGCGCCGCTCCAGACCGCCCCGGTAACCGGCACCCCCGGCGCGGCCACACCGGCGCCGGCCCCGGCTCCGGCGCCCGTTCCCCCACCCAAGCCGTGAGCGAGGCCCGCGAGCGCGGGGCGACCGGATGACCGACCGCCCCGCTTTCGTCTTGCTCGAGGACGGGAGCTGGTTTCCGGGAACGGTTCGCCGTCCGCTCGATTCCTCCTTCGGCGAAGTCGTCTTCACCACGAACCTCACCGGCTATCAGGAAACGTTCACCGACCCGAGTTACCTCGGCCAGATCGTCGTCATGACGGCTCCGATGATCGGCAACTATGGGATCAACGGCACCGACCTCGAATCGGAGCAGCCGCAGGTAAGCGGGGTCGTGGTGCGCGAGCTCTCGCGGACGGCCTCGAGCTGGCGGGCCACCGGCTCGCTCGGCGAGTGGCTCGACCGGGCGGCGATCCCGCTCATCGAGGGCGTGGATACCCGCCGCCTCACCCGACACATCCGCTCCCGCGGGGCGATGCGCGGCGTGCTGGCGGAGGGTTCGGAGCCCGGCGCCCCGCTCACCGCGCAGTTGATGGCGTCGCCTTCGATGGAAGGGCGCGACCTTGCCTCCAGGGCCTCGGTGCGGGAGCCGTGGACCGCAGGGGAGCGAGGGGCCGGGCCACACATCGTCGCGATGGACTTCGGGATGAAGCGCAACATCGTCCGGATGTTCGCGGCGGCCGGCTGCCGGGTGACGGTGGTCCCCTGCGACACCACGCCGGACCAGGTGCGCGCGCTCGAGCCCGACGGGCTGTTCCTCTCCAACGGTCCCGGCGACCCTGCGGCGGTGGGCTACGCCATCGAGGCGATCCGCGAGCTGGCCTCGGGCGGCATCCCGACGTTCGGGATCTGCCTCGGGCATCAGCTGCTCGGGCTCGCCTTCGGCGGCACGACCGTCAAGCTCCCGTACGGTCACCGCGGCGGCAA
>DASYRI010000151.1:0-35920 GCA_036004545.1 Gemmatimonadales bacterium | reverse complement strand
GACTGGACCCGCGCTGGGACCCGATTCGCAACCTTCCGCGGTTCCGGGCGCTGTTGGCGAGGTACACCGGTCGATGAGTCTCAGTATGCTCGGCCTGGGTCATCCCATTCTGCGGGTCCGTAGTGATCGCAGCGAACATCGCGTGTGACTTACCGGCGCGGCGCGGTTTGTAGGGCCTGCAGCCTAGCCTGCGCTTGCTGCTGACGGGGCGTTCGCGCGTCGGCAGCCGCTCGATATATTCACCTGCGCGGCCGCGGGGCTGCCGCCGCACGCCCCGCAGCAGAAGCGCAGGGCGTTCGGTGGCACGAAGGGAGGGCGCCATGTTCAGTCGTCGATCGATCTGTTTCAGTGCTCCGCTCTTGTTGCTCAACCCCCGATCCGCACCAGACGGCCCCTTGAGCACGCCGCAAGCTCAAGACGCCTGTACCTCGGCAGCCGTTCGAGCTTCGCCCTATCAGCCGGAGTACCAACTGCCGGCGGAGCGCCAGGTTGTGGCCCTCTACATCGGTGCCTCGGACAGTGCCCCATGCCGCGTTCCGGAGACCAAGGCCGCGGTTCGGGAGATGAAATCCCTGCTCGCCTTTCAGGCGAAAGCAACCCACCGATCGCTGGCCGTGATCGGCGTTTCCCTGGATTGGGAGGTGGACACGGCCGTGGCCTTCCTCAAGGAGACCGTGCCGTACGATGAGATCCTGGGCGGCGGCAATTGGGTCAACCTGGGGGTGTTGACCTAGATCTGGCGCGATGGGCGAGCTCCGGCAATCCCGCAGGTAATCCTGCTGGAACGTACGTTCGATTCGACAAAGACGCCGATCCGGGTCACCGAGGAGCGAGAACTGGCTCGCTTCATCGGCGCTGGTGAGTTGCAAGCCTGGGTGAAGCGGGGTGCGCCCATCCCGGCGACGTCACCGCAGTGAGCACCGGGGCGGCGATTGCCGGGGCCGATCGCGCCGCATAGCCCGCTATTGCTGCTGACGGGGGTTCGCCCCGCGGCAGCCGAGGTTCCGAGATTGTGAAACTTGCCTCTATTTTCTTTCCACTTGCCGTGCACCTGGCATGCGGCCATGCGCAAAGCACTTCGCCGCCAACCTCGACCACGACCGCCAGTCGGCATTTCCTCGTAGTCCTGCATAATGGGTATTGGACCGGCGGGTTCGATGCCCCATTGCTTATCGCGTTGACTGACGGCACGGTCATCTATCCAACCCGCTACGAACGGCTGATACCCAGCGCCTACGGACAAGTTCGCCTTGATCCCGGTCGCTTCAACGAAGCATTCGATACCGTCGTCACCAAAGAGGCGATCAGGAATGCCGACACGCTATACGACTTCGCGCCGGGTGTGACCGATCAGTACTCTGTGTATTTCCTCCTTCAACCGGATTCTCAATCCAGAGTCGTGCAGCTGCGCGCCGCACTCGACTCTGATAGCACTTTGCAGGCAACGGTGCCGCAGGGGTTACGGGACCTCTTTGCTCGCATTCGTTCATTCCGACCTCCTGATGGAGTGAAGTGGCTGCCGGACTCGATTGAAGTCTCTGCCTGGCCATATGAGTATGCCCCCGACAATCCTCCGCTCGCCTGGCCTGACAATTGGCCTCTTCTATCGAGCCCAAGGTGGAGCCGCCGCAAGGACGACATCGTCGAAGAAATGTGGACCTTGCGATTGCCGTACGCGGACGCTGACCGTCTGGACCGTATGCTGAGAGCACGCCGCGAAAAACAGGCGATCGGCATCAGCGGGCGGAAACTGGCGGTCGGATACCGATGGGTCTTTCCTGCGGAGCACACCTGGCGCTGGCTCCGCAGGCGCATGGAGACGTAGCGTGTCTCTCGGCCGCCGCCCCACCTCCCGCAGCAGGAGCGCAGGGCGTCAAGCTGCTTTCCGACCACCACCCACCGGGGTGCTTCCCGCGATGCGAGCAGGAGTCCTCGCACTTCTGGTTCTTACGATCGGGTGTGGGCCACATCCGACCGCGGCGGGACCGGCTCCCCAGACCGCGGTCGCACGGGACACCATCGACGACGTCATCGATTACCCTGATTCGCCGGTCACGATCGTCTACATTCCGGACCCTGTGTTTCCTGATTCCCTTCGACGCCAGGGCCGATGTGGGCATGCCGACCTCGAGTACATCGTGGGTGTCAACGGTCGGGCCGAACCGCGGTCCATCCGGGTCCGCAACGCAACCGAGTTGGGCTTTCGCCAGCCCGCCATCCGCGCTATCGAGGCTGCGAAATTCACTCCTGCCGTCTACAAGGGGAGGCCGGTGCGCGCACGCATCCTACAGCGGGTCAAATTCTCCATCCCCGGGTTCTGCCGGGGATAGGGCGTGCGACGGTTACCTCGGCGTGGTCGACGAATTCGTGGTCCGGATCCACCCGCTCGTGGTCGGCTCACGGCGCCGGCTCTTCCCCGACGGCGGCGCATCCGCCAAGTTCCAGTTGGCCCCCACAGCCGATGGATGCGGCCGTGCAGTCAGGCACCTATCGAGGAGGCATTCAATGCGCTTTCTGAAACTTCGTCTCCGGCGGTTTGCGCTGGCTCCGACACTTGCGATTGCGATGGCCTGCGCAGGCGACACCTTCTCACCGACCACCGCCAACGTTGCGGGTGCGTACACCGCGACCGTGTTCACGGCGACAACGGGCGGACTAACGATCAATCTGCTGGCCGCAGGCGCCTCGCTCACCGCGACCCTCGCTGAGGGTGGCACCGTGACCGGTCACTTGTTCGTTCCTGGCGGCGCGGAAGGCGACGGCAACCTCGACGCGGACCTGGCCGGCACCTGGACATTGACGGGCAATTCCGTCCGGTTCACCCAGGCGGCCGACACCTTCGTCCGCGATGTCTTCTTCGTCGCCTCGGAGAATCGGCTCACGGGGGACGCGACGTTCAATGGCACGGCGGTCCATGTGGTCCTGACGAAATAGGACGGTCAGGCGCACCGTGAGCCTCATGCGGCGATTCTCTCGGAAGCTGGGCGCCAGCGGCTACACCTCGCCCCATACCTCGGCGAAGTACCCGGGAGCACAGCGATTGGCGGGGTTGTGACCCAGGAAAACGCCGATATAGGGCAGACTAACGCACCGCTCAGGATTTGGGATCCCGGGTGCCTACATCGGCGGCTTCGGAATCCGCCCGCCGGTCCAAGGCACCCCCGCCTGGTCCGCCGCCGCCTCGAGCGCCTTGAGATCCACGTCCACGATCTGCTTCACGCGCTCGAGCACCCGTCCGAATTCCCCCCGCACGATGTCAATCTGGGCCTGCTGAGCCGCGGTGGGCGCCTCGAGCGTCCCACTCCAGCCGTTGCCGATCGCGTTCTGAAGCCGCCCGAGGAGACTCGGCGGCGACGCCTCGTTCCGGCGCCCGCGGGTCGGATCGCCATTCAACAGCTCCTCGGCGTCGCGTAACCGCGTCTCGATCTCCCGCACCCGCCGCGCGAGCGAGGTGTCCGCCCCCGGCGTCTCGTCGATGGCGCGCTTGAGGAAGCGCACCCGGGCGACGGTCTCGTCGATCAGCGCGGACGTCCCCAGCACCCCCCGCTCCAGCTCCGCGGTCCGCTGCTGCTCGGTGAGCGTCGCGATGGTGCGCCCGTTGGGCCGCGCATCGGGCGGGTCGGCGGCGATCACCGAAACCCGGACCGGCTCGCCCAGCCGGGTGAAGGCCCCGTCCACCCGGGACCAGAGTGCCACCTGGTAGCTGCCCGGCACCACGAACGGCGCCACCGGCGGCGAGTTGAAGGGAAAGTCGGGATCGACCTGGAACGGCGGTCCGTTCACCGGATCGGTGGGCTGAAGGCGGAGGTCCCATGCCACGCGGTGGAGGCCCGCCGTGACCGGCGCGGTGAACCGGCGCACCGGGCGGCCCGCCGAGTCGCTGACGACCACCACCACCGCGGGGTCCTCCTGCCGGTCCTCCGCCTTGAGCGAATCCCACGGCGGATACGGGAAATCGGCGTTCTTCTTCTCGGCGGCCGTCTCCGCCTCCCGCCGCCGAGTCTTCCGCGACTTGAGCGCGTCCTTCAAGTAGTACGTGATCAGCGCGCCGTACAGTGGATTGTCGGCGATGTACTGCCCGTGCCCCTGGAACGACGAGCCCGGGAGCCCGAGCGGGCTCGATTCGGCGTAGAGGTACGCCGGCCGCGAGGAGAAGAGCCGCGCCGGCTGGGTCGCCGTCTCCGGACGCCATTCGCGGAGCGCGGCGTAGTCGTCCAGGACATAGAATCCGCGGCCGAAGGTCGCCAGCACCAGATCGCCGGCGCGCTTCTGGATCGCGATGTCGCGCACCTGGATGGTGGGGAGCCCGCCGGAGAGCTTGACCCACCGGGCGCCGCCCTCGCGGCTCACGTAGACGCCGAACTCGGTCCCCACGAAGAGAAGGTTCCGGTCCACCGGGTCCTCGGCGAGCACCCACACGTCGCCGCGCACCGGGAGATCACCGGCGATGCTGGCCCAGGTCCGGCCGAGGTCGGTGCTCTTGAGCAGGTAGGGATTGAAGTCGCCGCGCTGGTGGTTGTTGAACGTCGCGTAGACCGTGTTGACGTCGTGCTGCGACGGGACCACGCGGGAGACGAAGGTCGTGTCGGGCACGCCGGGGAAGTGGTCGATGGCGCGCCAGGTCTCGCCGCCGTTCTCGCTGATCTGGATGCGGCCGTCGTCGGTGCCCGCGAAGAGGAGCCCTTCCTTGATCGGCGACTCGGCGAGCGCGAAGATGTTGCCGTAGAGCGTGGTCGAGACGTTCTTGCCCACCGCCTCGGGGCCCCAGACCCGGTCCATCATCTTGAGCGCGTTGCGGTCGATCTGTCGGGTGAGGTCGGGGCTCACGGGACGCCAGCTGTCGCCCCGGTCGTCGCTCCGGAAGACGCGGTTGGCGGCGAAATAGAGCCGGGTGTGGGAATGCGGGCTCACGAACAGGGGCGAGTCCCAGTTCCAGCGGAAGCCGGGGCCGCCGGCCGCGTCCTCGGGCTGGATCCCCATCACGTCGCCGGTCCGGAGGTTGAAGCGGCTCAGCACGCCGAACTGCGACTGGGCGTAGACGGTGTTCGGGTCGGTCGGGTCCACCACGCTGCCGAATCCGTCGCCGCCGCTGGTGATGAACCAGTCGGCGTTCCGGATGCCGTTGTTGCTGCGGGTGCGGCTCGGGCCGCCCACCGAGAAGTTGTCCTGGGCGCCGCCGTAGACCCGGTAAAACGGGGTGCTGTTATCGGTGGACACCCGGTAGTACTGGGTGATCGGGAGGTTGGCCATGAAGCGCCAGGTGCGCCCCCGGTCCACCGTCTCGTAGACGCCGCCGTCGCAGCCAACGACGAGGTGGTCGGTGTCGTCGGGGTCGATCCAGACCACGTGGTTGTCCACGTGCTTCAACGCCTCGCCGACCCGGTGGAAAGTCTTGCCGCCGTCCTCGCTCACCTGGAGCGTCACATCGATCGCGTAGACCCGGTCCACATTCCTCGGATCGGCGAAGACCTCGTTGTAGTAATTGCTGCCCGACTGGTAGCCGCTCATCTTCTCCCAGCTGGCGCCGCCGTCCCGCGAGCGGAAGAGTCCGCCCTTCCCCTGCGCCGCCTCGGCGATGGCGTAGACGACGCTCGAGTTGGCGGGCGACATCGAGAGGCCGATCCGGCCCAGGTCCTCGCTGGGAAACCCCGACTGCGACTTGTTCCACGTCTTGCCGCCGTCCACCGAGCGGAAGACCCCCGATCCGGGCCCGCCGGCGATGAAGCAGCAGGTGCGCCGCTGGCGCTGCCACATCGTGGCAACGAGGACGTCGGGGTTCCGCGGATCGATCTGGACGTCGTTGGCGCCGGTCCAGTCGTCGCCGGCCAGGACGCGGGTCCAGCTCTTGCCGCCGTCGGTGGTCTTGTAGATGCCGCGGTCGCCGCCCTTCCGCCAGAGCGGCCCCTGCGCGGCGACGAAGACGACGTCGGAGTTGCGCGGGTCGATGGCGATCCGGCCGATGTGCTCCGACTCCTTGAGCCCCATGTTGGTCCAGCTTTTCCCGCCGTCCAGGGATCTGTAGACCCCGTCCCCATAGGCGACGACGCGCTGGGCGTTGTTCTCGCCGGTGCCCACCCAGACCACGTTCGGGTTCCTCTGGTCGATGGCGACGACGCCGGTGGAGAAGGAGCCCTCGCCGTCGAAGACCGACGAGAAGCTGAGCCCGGCGTTCCCGCTCTTCCACACGCCGCCCGCCGCCGTGGCGACGTACCAGATCCGCTTGTCGGTGGGGTGGACGGCGATGTCGGCCACCCGGCCGGAGGTGAGCGCCGGGCCGATCGAGCGGAACTGGAGCCCCGAGGCGATGGAGGCGAACGGGCTGGAGTCCGCCGCGGGCTTGGCCTGCGCGGCGAGGGGCGCGGCGGCGGTGGCCGCGAGGGCCACGGCGAGGGAGAGTGTGCGCATGGCCGAGAATCTACGGCCTGCGGGCATGGGCCGCTCGGAGGAGAAGGCGAGCGGTAACGAGCTTACCGCCATCCCCGCGGTGCGTGCCGCTGCGCCGCGGCCCTACGGCCGCCCGATCCTCCGCGACGAGCGCTCCGGGGCCGTGCCAAAACGCGTGAGCATCGAGTCGACGTTCCCACTCGAATCCCGCGCAAAACGCATCGTCGCGCCGCTCGCCGGTAAGTAGTACCGGCCGCCGCTGATCGGATAGAACTCGTTCCCGTCACGGAGCAGCCGTCCATCCTTTTCCACTACCCCGACAGGATCGGCGGGATCTCCGTAGAGCCCGACGAACTGAGCCGGATTCTCGAACGCCGGCGCGACGGCCGGAGGAGCGGCGATGCCGGATATCGGCCGCCCGACCATGATGCTCCGAACCCGCTGCCGGATCTGCCAGTTGGCGCCGGACTGGAGGTTGCTGAGAAGGACGACGGTGATGTCCGCCGAAGGAAGAAAGTCCACGGAACCTTCGTATCCATTGATGCGCCCGTACCAGCCGGTCCACGCCGTGTCGCCCGGGGTGCCGAGCAGCTTCCGGGCGACGCTCCCGAACGTGCCCCGGTGCAGCGCGCGAACGAAGTGCAGCAGATCGCCGGCGGTGGCGTACACCGACCCGGCGCCGATCAGAAATCCCAGGTCCTTGTACGGGGCACTCGCCACGGTAACCGACCGCGGACCTCGCTCGAGCACATACGGCAGCGCCCGGCCCGCCATGAGCTTTTGCCCGGTCTCGTCGGTTGCCGATGTCATGGAAGCCGGCCGGAAGACGCGTTCCGCGAGGATGGCGTCGAATGGCTTCTTCTCCACGATCTCGATCACTCGTGCGAGACAGGTGAATCCGGCGCTGCTGTAGAGCTCCGCGGTGCCCGGCTCGAAGAGCAGACCTCGCGCCTTGACGCGTTCTGCGATGTCGGCCGCGCGCAGGTGCCCGGTCTCCTCGAGCGGCGTGGTCACCCGATGCGGCACACCCGCGTGGTGCGTCAGCAGATCGCGAACGGTGGCATGACCGCCCTTCGGGCCGTCGGGAAACCCCTCGAGGTAGGTCGCCACCGGCGCGCTCAGGTCGAGGCGACCGTCACTGACCAGCAGGTCGACGACTGTCTCGGTCATGACCTTGGTGATCGACCCCACGGCAAAACGAGTCGCCGGCGAGCTGGGAACGCGCCGCTCCCAATCCGCGAAGCCGTAGGATCGTTGAACGACGATCCGGTCGCCTCGGGCAACCAGCACGATTCCGCTGAACCGGCCGGCCGTGGCTTCCTGTTTGACGAGCGCATCGATGCGCGCGTCGAGCGCGCTGCTGGTGGTCGTTCGCTGTGCGAAGCCTCGGGACGCTGCGGTCATGAGCAACGCCACGATGGCCGCGACGTGAATGCGCCGTTCGGTCACGGCCGGCTCCTGGGAGGTCTGAAACGTTGGACACCGGGCGGACGCCGTTCGTTGGGAGCTCTGAACAAGTCATGGCGAGCCGCCTTCGGCGGCGAAGCAATCCCGGGAGATCGCGTCGGCCCTACGGGCGTCGCGATGACTTCTGCTGAGGTTCCCTGGCGGAAGCGGCCACACCGCAGGTTGATTGGTGACATGATGCACCGCCGTCAGCTCGTGGCACTCGCCGCCACCGGAGCCGGAGGCCTCGTCCTCGCCGCCTGCGTGGGGCGGCGCGCCGGCCGACAGAGCCTTCACCAATGAAGGCATTCGTCGTCGAGAAATATGGCAAGAGCGGTCTCCGCGCCGCCCAGATACCAGATCCCACCATTGGGCCCCGTGACGTCCTGGTCCGGGTGAGTGCTGCCAGCATCAACCCGCTGGACATGCTGGTACGCAACGGCGAGTTCAAGCTCCTCCTCAAGTACAAGCCGCCGTTCGTGCTCGGACACGACCTTGCGGGCGTCGTGACGCGGGTCGGGGCCGACGTGCGCGACTACAAGGTCGGTGACGAGGTCTATGCCCGACCCCGCGACCTGCGTATCGGGGCCTTCGCGGAGTACATCGCCATCGACCATGCGGACATCGCCCTCAAGCCGAACTCACTCACGATGGAAGAGTCTGCAGCGGTCCCGCTGGTGGCGCTTGCCGCATGGCAGGCGCTGGCCGACCTCGCACGGGTCAAGCCGGGGCAGAAGGTCCTCGTTCACGCGGGGGCCGGCGGACTGGGCTCGACAGTCCTCCAGCTCGCCAGGCTCCTGGGCGCATACGTTGCCACGACTGCGCACGGCAGCGACGAGAAGAAGGTGCGCGACCTCGGCGCGAACGAAGTCATCGACTACACGAAGGCAGACTTCGCCGAGCTGCTCTCCGGCTACGACGTCGTGCTCGACTCCCTTGGCGGGCACAACCTCGCGGGGTCGCTGACCGTGCTCAAACCCGGCGGCCTGGCGATCAGCGTCGTCGGCCCGCCAGACGCTGCGTTCGCCGAGCAGGTCGGCCGACCACTACTGAAGCCCGTGATGCGACTGATGAGCCGCAAGGTCCGGGCGCAGGCCAGGAAGCTGGGCGTGCGCTACTCGTTCTTCTTTATGCGGGCCGATGGCGAACGGCTCAAGACGTTGGCCGCTCTCTATGATGAGGGCACGCTGCGTCCGGTGCTCGACCGCACGTTCCCTTTCGACGAGACGCTCGATGCGGTGGCGTTTGTGGAACAGGGGCGCGCGAAGGGCAAGATCGTCGTCGTCATGCCGCTCCCAGGAACATGACGACAAGCAGCAGCGTCCAGAGTCGGGTGGAGGCGGACAGCCGCGGGAGCGGCGCTCCACCAGATCATCTAGGGCACCACGGATCCCCTTCCCCCCTCTGACGGGGATCATCGTCTCCCGTCTCTCCTTGCTCTTGTGGTAGATGATCTATGGGAGTAAGTTGGGCCCCATGCCCAAGCCCGGCGCGCCGCCCCTCGAAGGCGATCTGCTCCAGGGGACGCTGGACATGCTCATCCTCCGGAGCCTCATCCTGGGTCCGGCGCACGGGCACGCCATCGCCCACGCCATCGAGCGCCGCTCCCGGGAGGTGCTCCAGGTCGAGCACGGGTCCCTCTACCCTGCCCTGCACCGGCTCGAGACCCGGGGATGGATCGCGTCCTTCTGGGCCACCTCCGAAAACAACCGTCGGGCCCGTTACTACCGCCTCACGCCGGTGGGGCGGAAGCAGCTCGCGGCGCAGACCAGCCGCTGGGCCGAGCTGGTGAGCGCCGTCAACCGGGTGCTCCGCCCGGCAGCCGAGTGATCTGATGCGGTGGACCGCGTTCTTCAGGCGGCGGCACTGGGATCGGGAACGCGCGCTCGAGCTCACGGCCTATCTCGAGCAGGAGACGGCCGACAATATCGGCCGGGGCATGGCCCCGGATGAGGCCCGGGATGCCGCCCGGCGGAAGCTCGGCAACACGACCCTGGTCCGGGAGGAGATCTACCTCAGCAACTCCATGCCCGCGCTGGATAGCCTGGGGCGCGACCTGCGCTATACCGTGAGGCAGCTCCGCCGGAGCCCGGTCTTCGCCTCGACCGCAGTCCTGTCGCTGGCGCTGGGCATCGGTGCAACGACCGCGATCTTCACCCTCATCGACCGGATCCTGCTCCGGCCGCTCCCTCCCCCGGTCTCGCGGCCCGAGCAGCTGGTACTGCTCAGCTACGACGGTCACCCCGGGTCCTTCAATACCGGCTCCGGGACCCTGTCGTATCCACTCTATACCGCCATCCGGGACGGCAATCCGGTGCTCACGGCGTTCGGCCGCTTCCGGCTCTCCTTGAGCGTGAGCGACCGCGACCGGACCGAGCGGGTGGATGGTGAGCTTGTCACCGGCAACTACTTCGAGGTCCTCGGCGTGCCGGCCGCGTTAGGCAGGGTCTTCACTCCCGCGGACGATGCGATCCCGGGTGGACACCCGCTGGCGGTTCTGAGCTACGACTACTGGGTCGAGCGGTTCGGGGCCGATCCCGCCGTCCTGGGGCGGACCATCCGGGTGAACGACGTGCCCCTCACCGTCATCGGGGTGAGCGCCAGGGGCTTCGACGGCGTAGAGCTCGGATTTCATCCCGAGATCCGGATCCCGGTGGCGATGAAGCGAGCGATGACCGGTTACATGGGGGACATCTTCAGAGCGGAGAGCCCGCACGCCCTCTGGCTCGAGGGTTTCGGCCGGCTCGATCGGGGTGTCGACCGGGCTCGAGCCCAGGCGGTCCTGAGCGGCTTGATGGGCTCCTTCCAGGCCCGGGTTGGCATCCCGCCCGACACCGCCCGCCACCAGGGACGGACCGCACCGCTCCTCGAGGTGTTGCCCGCGGCGCAGGGGCGATCGGACCTGCGGCAGCAGTTCGCCGTCCCGCTGATCGTGCTGATGGCCCTGGTGGGATTGGTGCTGCTCATGGCGTCGCTCAACGTGGCCAACCTGCTGCTGGCCCGGGCGACGGCCCGGCGGCGCGAGATTGCGGTGCGCCTGGCCCTGGGCGCGGCCCGCCGCCATGTGGTCGTGCAGCTCCTGGTCGAAAGCGTGGTGCTGGCGGTGTGCGGCGGCGCGGCCGGTCTCGTGCTGGCAGCCTGGACCAACCGGTCGCTGCTCCGGCTGATCCCCGCCGGTGAAAGCACGCTCAGTCTTCCCACCGCTCCCGACCTGCGGATTCTCGCCTTCACGGCCGCTGTCTGCATCGGGACCTCGCTCTTGTTCGGGCTGATCCCCGCCTTCGGGGCGACCCGGCTTCGTCTGCTGCCCGCACTCAGGGATGCGACGCAAGCCGGACCCGGCTCGTCCCGCAGCAGGAACGTTCTGGTCGGGTTTCAGGTGTTTCTCTCCGTGCTGCTGCTGGTGGCCGCCGGTCTCTTCGTCCGAACCCTGGGAAAACTCCGGGCGCTCGATCCCGGGTTCGAGACCGGGAGCCTGCTCTCTTTTTCGGTCGACCCCAGCACCAACGGCTACCGGCATGAGCGGGCCGTTCAGTACTTCCAGACCCTGCTCGGCGAGATCAGGGCCGTTTCGGGAGTCGAATCAGCCGCCCTGGGCGCGATCCGGCTCCTGAACGATGACGGGTGGAGCAATGGCATCTGGGTGGACGGCTACACGCCGGCGCCCGGCGAGGGCAATATCCAATCGTTCAACATGGTGAGCCCGGGTTACTTCAAGACGTTGGGCGTGCGGATCCTGGCGGGCCGGGAGTTTACGCCGGCGGACGCCCGGAGCGCCCGGATGGTCGCCATCGTCAACCAGGACATGGCCCGGAGGTATTTCGGGGGGAAGAGCCCGATCGGTCGCCGGTTCCGGATGGGCGGGGCGGGCAATACTCCCATCGAGATCATCGGGCTGATCGGACGCACGAAATACCGCAGCATGCGGGACACCTCCCGGCGGCAGGTGTTCCTGGACCACGACCAGCATGCCGATCCCACCCACGCCGTCGTGTACGTCCGAACCCGGGCGGCCTCCGCCCTGTTCCCCGCGCTGCGCGATGCGGTCCGCCGGATCGATCCTCAGGTCCCACCCTTCGGCGAGCGAACCCTGGAGCAGCAGATCGACCGCAATCTTGCGACCGAGCGGTTGCTCGCGACCCTGGCGTCGCTCTTCGGCGTCATGGCCACGCTGCTGGCCGCCCTGGGACTCTACGGCATCATGGCCTTCACCGTCACCGGCCGCCGCAGGGAAATCGGACTCCGCCTGGCCTTAGGCGCAAGGCCGCCCGGCCTGATCCGGCTGGTGCTGCGCGATGTGTTGCGGGTGGTGGCGCTGGGAGTCCTCGCCGCCGTTCCGGCCGCCTGGTTCCTCTCGCGGTTCATCGAGAGCCAGCTCTACGGGATCAGTCCGGCCGACTCCCGGACGCTGCTCGTCGTGGCGGGACTCCTGGCGGCCGTGGTCGCCGCAGCGTGCATCGGCCCGCTCCGCCGTGCCTTCCGGCTGAGTCCGATGGTGGTGCTCCGGGAGGAGTAGACCATTCCCGCTGCGGCAAAGGAAGTCGCGGCGATCCGACCGGTGGCGAACCGCCCCTGGAAAAGGTAGACTGACTCACCCCGGGTTGGTCCCGGTCTCCAGGAGCGCTCCATGCGGATTGGCGTGATCATTGGCGTGATACTCATCGCGCTGGGTGGCTGGGCTGCCTCGGGCAATGCGTCCTACAAGACCAAGCGGGACGTGATCAAGGTCGGAGAGCTCGAGGCGTCGGTTCGCGAGGAGCACGTGGTGCCCTCCTGGGTGGGGTATCTGGCGATCGGTGCCGGCGTCCTGGTGCTGGTCACGACCTTCAAGCGCAGGTAACACAGGTGAAGCCCCACGGGTCGGTTGGACGCCAGTGGCTACACCTCGCCCCATACCTCGGCGAAGTACCTGGGAAGATCAATCACGAGCAGCTCGATAGCGGCGTCGGGCCTCCACTCCAGTGAAGTCTCGAGGATCGCGGGCCGTTCGTCGCCCGGCCGCCAGTGCTCCACGACCCGGCCGTCCAGATCCACGATCCAGTAGTCCGCAACCCCCGCCTCCAGATACTCCTTGCGCTTGATGCCCCGAACGTATCGGGCGGTTGAGGGAGAAGATACTTCGGCGATAAGAAACGGTACGGGGTACTCCCGCCAATCGAGGGGCTTGCGCCCCTCGACCAGTCGGGCGACGAACAGGTCCGGTTGCAGCGACTGCCCGCGCTTGAGGTCGAGATCAGCGGGAGACAGCATCACTTCCCCGAGCTGATGCCCCTCGACGTATGGGTGGATCCGCCGATACAGTGCCAGGACGGCGCGTTGATGGATCGCCCGGGGAGCCGGCGTCACGACCAGCTCCCCGTTGACGAGCTCGTAACGGTTCCCGTCGTCGGGGAGGGCCAGGACCTCCTCGCGAGTCCAGCGGTGCACGGCTTCCGGCATACCCATAGGCTACCCTCGGCGGCGACGCCACGGCAAGGCATCTGCCGAGGATAGCACAGCGATTAGCGGGGTTGTGACCCAGGAAAACGCCGATAGAGGACAGACTAACGCACCGCTCAGGATTGGGATCCGCGAGCGGCCAGGCCTCGCCCCACACTTCCGCGAAGTATCGCTTGGGACAGGCGCATGGGCGGGGCGCCGCCGGCGGGTGTCGGGGCGCTCGGGGCAGTCATGGGGGCGGTGACTGCGTTCCCATCTTGGGAATGATCACACCCGTTTTGGGAACGCCGGCGGATTCGTGCGCCTGCACGCCCGCCCCGGCCCCCCTGCCCCTTCGCGGTCCACAGCTCGTGGAAGATCACCCCGTCGTAGTCGAAGACCCCGATGTCAACGAACCAGGCCTGCGTGGTCTTCGGAAACATCGCCACCTGGTCGAACTGGTTGTCCGACGCGATGCTCGAGCCGATCTGCCCCGAATGGGCCGGCGTGACCAGGCCGCCGCTGGTCAGCGCGCTGTAGACGATATTGGTGCCGTCCTTCCGGGTCTTGGGCATGTTGAAGTCCCCCAGGGCGATGAGCTCGCGCGCCCCCGCGTACCTGGACTTGTTCCGGAGCGCCGTCCACCTGGCCACGGCCCTGGTTTCCAGCGCGCGCCGCTCTATGTCGGCCTTCTCGCTGTCCGACCCGAAGAAGAGGTGGACGTTGTGGAGCTGGACGCTGAGCGGCATCCCAGCGCTCCCCCTCGGCAACGCCCCGCACAAGACCTTCTTCACCGCGGCCTCGGCGATGCTCGCGCGGGCGGTGCAGGAGAAGGATCTCCTCCTGGGCCTGGGCCTGGGCGAGAGCTTCCTCGACGAACTCGCCCGCAATGTGGCCGAATTCGACGAGGTCACCACCCAGGCCCACGAAGGCCGCCGCAGTCACGTCGGCGCGCGGGCCGATCTCTCGGCGGTCACCGACGAGATCCAGGACCTGGTCGTCGTGCTCGACGGGCTCAACCGCACCCGCTTCCGTGATGATGCGGAGCTGCTCGCGGCGTGGGAAAGCGCCCGCAACGTGGTCGGACCGTTCCGGTCCAGCAAGCCGTCGGGCTCTGCGCCGGACACTCGGGTGGTACCGCCCGAGGGCGGCGTCGCCCCGGCCGCGTGATCGCCACCACGACGGCGTCCGGTAGCATCGGCGCCGCGGCGATCGAAACGAACCGGGGGTGAGCGCAGTCGGCCCACCCCCGGTTCTCCGTTCACCTTCCGTCCTTCCGTCCTTCCGTCCTTCCGTCCTTCAACCTTCCGTCTTTCAACCTTCCGTCTTTCAACCTTCCGTCCTTCCGTCTTTCCTACGGCTTGCACCCGTACTGCAGCGAGGCACTCCCGGTCTGGGGATAGTAGGAGACGTTGTGCGACTGGGAGCCTAACGCGGCCGAGATTGAGGGAGGGTCCTCGGAGCCGGGGATCCAGAGGTCGTGAACCACGGTGGTGTAGGGCCCCGCAGTCTCGCTCGCCGAGATGGTGTACATGACGTGCTCGCCGTCCGCGCAGAACGCGGGATGGAAGGCGAAGCCGGTGCCGCCTCCGATCGCGCCGAACGCGGCACCGTTGAGCCGGATCCGATCGACGTTAAACCCGGGGGAAAGCAGTCGCACGAAAACGATCTCCGGGTTCCCCGGCTTGATGGGAGAAAAGACCGGGTGGATATCCGAGTATGTCCCCGGATTGGTGAGCTGCCGCATCCCGGTGCCGTCCGCGTTCATGACCTCGAGGTGGAACGGCCCCGGCGTGGCTCCGGAGACACTGCGCTGCTGGAAGACGATGTACTGCCCGCCGGGGGAGATCGCCGGGAATTCCTCCTCCGTCGAGAGATCCGGGGTGAGGAGCGTCGCCCCGGTCCCGTCGGCGTTCACCCGGTAGATCCCCCCGCGCCCGTTCGACTTGGGCCCCCGGCCCACGAGCGCGGTGCCACCCGGGGCCCAGGCGAGATCCATCTGGTACCCGGTCGAGGCAAGCAGCGGGCGCACGTTGGTCCCGTCGGCGTTCATGAGGTAGAGCTTGAGGTCGCCGCCCGGGGCCGCGCGGTCGGACTGGAAGCCGATGGTGGAGCCGTCGGGCGAGACCCGGCCGAGATCGTCGAGCGCCGCGTCATTGGTGAGGCGGGTGAAGACGCCGGCGGCGACGCGGTAGAGCTCGGAGTTGCCGTCCCGCTCGCTGGTGGTGAGCACCACCGGCCTGGCACACGCGGCCACGTTGGCGGTCACCGGCAGGGCGGCGGGCGCGCTGCTGAAATGGATCGTCGTGGTGCCGGCCGCCACCCCACGCACGAAGAACTGGCTGGCATCGCTGGTGAACTGCTTCACCGTCGCGATCGCGGGGTTGTCGGACACCGCGGTGACGGTGTTGTCGAGCGCATTGCCGTTCGCGTCGAGCGCACCGACCAGGAGCGCGTAGGTCTGGTTGACGCAGAGGTCCACCGAGGTGACATCGGCGCGAAGCTTTCGACTCACCACCTCCACCGACGCCACCCCGGCCGCCGCGAGCACGCCGTAGGTGCTGAGATGGCCGAGCGGCGCCTGGAGCTTCCTGGCCGCCGTGTCCACGGCGTACCCGGGCACCGGCCCCCAGGACCCGGCCGCATACGTGTCGAGCGTCAGGCTGTCGGCCCGCGCGCCGGCGGGGAGGTTGGCGGGCGTGTAGTTGATGGCCAGGGAAGCGGGCACCGCGAACCCGAGACCCGAGGGGCGGATGTCCACGGCGGTACCGCTCACCAGCCTCGGCTCCGACGGAAGCCCCTGCGACGCTTCGATGATGATGTTGACCTGCTGGAAGAGCGCGCCCGGCGGGATGACCAGCGTGACCGCGCCGTCGAGGCCGGTGATGGTGGCACCGGCGGGCCCTGCCGGACCACCGTTCCGGACCGTGATCGTGGCAGTCGCGCTCTTGCCCCCGCTGGCCGCGGTGATGGTGTCGGTTCCCGGTGCCACCCCGCTCACGATCCCCGATCCGGAAACACTGGCGACGGCGTTATTGCTCGACGACCAGGCGACGCCTGCGCCTGAGATAGCGTTTCCCGACGCGTCCCTGGGCGTCGCGGTGAGCTGAACCGTCCCGGCGGGAACCACGGTCGCGGTGTCGGGCGATACGACGACCGACGCCACCGGAACGCTCGGACCGGTGCCGCCGCCGCCACCGCCTCCACCGCCATCCGAGCTGATGCAGGCGGAGAGGACGAGGAGCAGCACCCCGGACCAGCACCAGGCGCGCACGACAACCTCTATGTACGTGGACCGATCGGATATGCGGCGCGGGGCGAGGGCTGTCAAGGCCCGGACCGCAGCGGAGGGTTAAGAGATGTTGAACGCCGCTGCGCTGATGGCCGGGGCCATCAATCCTGCTGCAGGAATGAAACGATGACGCGGAGGGACGAGCTCCGCGGAGTTCGTAACTCCAGCGACGCCAAGGGGCGCACTCCTCTCGCGAGAGCGGCATTCTTCGTGCAGGAAATCGCATCGCCTCGATTCCAAGAGACCGGCATGACGTGCGACGGTTCCAGGGGACCCCCCGCCCGAGGGCGAGGCACGTCCATTCCCATCAGTCACACCTGAGATAGAGAAATCCCGGCGCCAAGGGGCCGAGGCATCTCAACCGCGGCCAGATACTACTCGAACGCACCAGGAGCCACGGCCATGCGACACAGCCCTCGACTATGGAGCGTACTGGTGGGAGCGCTGCTCGGAGGCGCATGCGGCGACACCCAGCCGGCGACGGCTCCGACCGCCGACGTCTCGGAGGCCCTGCTCGCTTCCCGGCAGAAGCATCTGAAGAAAAAGGACGCGCAGATCGTGAGCGCGACGGGCGACATCGCGGCGGCCGTGGCGCAGTACCGCGCCCTGCTCGGCGCCCCCCTCAATGGTGCTACCGCGGGCGAGCAACCGGCCGGCCGCCGTGAGATCAACTGGGACGGCGTCCCCGCGGCGTTCACCAACACCGACGCGTTCCCCGGCGACTTCTTCAACACCAGGTCGACACGCGGCGTGCTGTTCACGACCGCCGGCACCGGTTTTCGCGTGAGCGATAACGGCTTCACCGACGTGAACGCGGAGTACGCCGGTGAGTTCAACACCTTCAGTTCGCCGCGCCTGTTCGTGCAGATCGGGAGCAACGAGATGGACGTGGACTTCGTGGTGGCCGGGTCGAGCACACCGGCGCAAGTGACCGGATTCGGGGTCGTGTTCGCCGATGTGGAGCGCCCGCACTCGACCACCATGGAGTACTTCGACGCCGCGGGGAAACGCCTGCTCACCGTGGCGGCGCCGCTGCGCAGCGACGACCGGGGCCTGTCGTTCCTGGGCGTGGTCTTCGACGAGCCGGCCATCGCCCGGGTCCGGATCCACCTCGGCGACGCGTCGATCGGCGCGACGACGCTCGACAACGTGGACGTGCCCGGCCACGGCGGGCACCACGGCCGCGCGCACCACAGGGGGAAGAAGCATGACCTGGTGGTGATGGACGACTTCCTCTACGGCGAGCCGCACCCTATCGAGTGAGGGTCCTGCGAGGGAGCGTCCCCGGCTGGCGCGCTGGAGAGCCGCCGTCACGAAGGTGAGCGGCGGGGCTCGCGGCCATCAAAGCGAACCGGGGGTGAGCCCAGTCGGCCCACCCCCAGTTCACATTTCCCGTTCCGCCCGTCCGCCCCTCCCCCTTCCCCTCACCGCTTCCTGTTCAACATCTCTTTCAGCGGCTTCCCCGGCCTGAACACCGGCGCCACCGACGCCTCGATCGCGATCGGGTTGCCGGTCCGCGGATCCCGGCCCGTCCGCGCGGCGCGCTTGCGGGTCTCGAACTGGCCGAAGCCGGTGATCTGCACCCGGCCCCCCTTGATGAGCTCGCCGGTGACGATCCCCGCATCGCCGAACAGCGCCTTGATCGTCTCCGCCGCGCGCGCGCGCGGCACCGAGAGCTTTTCCGCCAGCTCGTTCACCAGCTCCTGCTTGGTCATCGGAAGTCCCCGCTCCTTGAGGTCCCCCGGTCCTCCGCTCCGCCTGGCCCCCGCCGGCGCGGGATCGCATCGTAGAGCGGCGGAATATGAGGAGCCGACCCGAAATCGCAAGAGCGGCCGGCCTCGCTTGACCGGCTTCCGGCCCGCCGCTATCGTCGGAGTCCCGAACCCCGGTACCTCTCACCGTCCGGACCCAGACCGATGTACAACCTCGCGCGCCCGGGAACGATCGAGGTCATCGCCGGAGTCATGTTCAGCGGCAAGAGCGAGGAGCTCCTCCGCCGGGTGCGCCGTGCGCTCATCGCGCGGCGGCGGGTCCAGGTCTTCACCTCGCACCTCGACGAGCGCTACGGCGGGGTGTTCCGGGTCTCCAGCCACAGCGGCATCGAGTTCGAGGCGCTGCCGGTGGACAGCGCGGCCGAAATCATGCGCCAGACCCGCGCCGACACCGAGCTGGTCGCGATTGACGAAGCCCAGTTTCTCGACCAGGATATCGTCGAGGTCGTCGGCGCCCTCGCCGCGCGGGGCGTGCGGGTGGTGGTGGCCGGCACCGACACCGACTTCCGCGGCGAGCCGTTCGGCATGATGGGCCACCTGATGGCGATCGCGGAGCAGGTGGACAAGCTCTCCGCGATCTGCGTGGTCTGCGGCGATCTCGCCTGCCGCAACCAGCGGCTGGTGGACGGCAAGCCGGCTCGCTACGACTCGCCGACCATCATGGTCGGCGGGAGCGAGGCCTATGAGGCCCGGTGCCGGCGGTGCCACCGGGTGCCCCGGGCGGATGAGGATCAGACGGCGCTGCTGTGATGCTGAACGTCGCCCTCACCGGCAACATCGCCTCCGGCAAGTCGGTGGTCGCCGCGCGCTTCGCCGACTGGGGCGCCACCGTGATCGACGCCGACCGGATCGTCCACGCTCTCGAGCGCCCCGGCACCGCCGTCTTCGCCGCGATCGTCGCCCGCTTCGGCGAAGCCATCGTGGCACCCGACGGGAGCCTGGACCGCGCGGCGCTCCGGCGCCGGATCCTCGCCGACCCCGCCGAGCGGGCCGCCCTCGAGGCGATCGTCCATCCCGCGGTGCAGCTGGAGCGGGAGCGGCTGCTGGGCGAGGCGCGGCGCCGGCGCGACGACATCGCGGTGAGCGACATCCCGCTCCTCTTCGAGGCGGTGGATCCGGCGACCTTCGACGCGGTGGTGCTGGTGGACGCGCCCGATCCCTGCCGGCTCGATCGCCTGGTGCGGCTGCGCGGGCTCGCCCCCGCGGAGGCGGCCGCGCTGCTCGCTGCCCAGCTCCCGGCCGCACAGAAGCGCGCCCGCGCGGACTTCGTCATCGAGAACGACGGCAGCGCCGAAACGCTGCGCGACCGCGCCTGGCTGGTGTGGCGGAAGCTCCGCGCCCGCGCGCACCGGCGCGCTTGACCCCGCTCCGGCGCCCGGGTATCCTCTAGGCCGACTTTCCCCCGAGGCGCGAGCCGTGGCGCAGGTTCCCGACGATCTCCGCTACACGGCCGACCATGAATACGTGAAGCCGTCCGGCGAAGACGGCGTGGTCGTGGTGGGGATCACCGATTACGCCCAGGGCGAGCTCGGCGACGTCGTCTTCGTGAATCTCCCCAAGGTCGGCGACCGCTTCGCCGCCCACCAGGCGTTCGGCACCATCGAGGCGGTCAAGGCGGTGTCCGATCTCTACTCTCCCGTGGCGGGCGAAGTGGTCGCGGTGAACGCCGCGCTCGACGCCGACCCCGCGGCGGTGAATCGCGCCCCGTACGCGGACGGCTGGATGATCCGGCTCAAGGTGGAAAAGCCCGGCGATCTCGACGGGCTGCTCACGCCCGCGGCCTATCGGACCCAGATCGGCGCTTGAGCTCCTCCGTCCGCGCGCCCGCCGGGGGAGAATCCGCAGCCGCCCCGCCCTTGCCTTCCTCGCCCGGCCCCTTCGCCGCGCGCCATCTTGGCCCCCGCCCGTCCGACGCGGCCGAAATGCTCCGGATCCTGGGCTACCCCTCGCTCGACGCCCTGATGGACGCGGTCGTTCCGGAAACGATCCGGCTCCGCCGCCCGCTCCGGCTCCCCGCGGCGCGCACCGAGCAGGACGCGCTGGAGACCCTCCGGGGCATGGCGGCCCGCAACCAGGTCTTCCGCTCCTATCTCGGCCTGGGCTACCACGCCTGCATCGTGCCGCCGGTGATCCAGCGCAACGTCTTCGAGAATCCCGGCTGGTACACCGCCTACACGCCGTATCAGCCCGAGATCGCCCAGGGCCGGCTCGAGGCGCTGCTCAACTTCCAGACCATGGTGTCGGATTTCACCGGCCTCCCGATCGCCAACGCGTCGCTGCTCGACGAGGCCACGGCGGCCGCGGAGGCGATGGCGATGAGCGTCGCCGCGGCGCCCCACCACGACGATCCGGTGTACCTGGTGGACCAGCGCTGCCACCCCCAGACCATCGCGGTCGTCTCGACCCGCGCGGCGGCCCGCGGCATCAAGGTCACAGTCGGCGTGCCGGACGAGTTCCCCTTCGGCCCCGGGGTGATCGGTTGCCTCCTGCAATACCCCGATACCTTCGGCGCGATTCACGATTTCCGCCCCGTGGTGGAGCGCGCCCACGCGGCCCGGGGGCTGGTGACCGTCGCCACCGATCTGCTGGCGCTGGCGCTGCTCACGCCGCCCGGCGCGTGGGGCGCCGACATCGCCGTGGGCAACTCCCAGCGCTTCGGCGTCCCGCTCGGCTACGGCGGCCCCCACGCCGCCTTCTTCGCCACCCGGGACGCCCACAAGCGCCTCATGCCCGGCCGCCTCATCGGCGTCTCCCGGGACACCGAAGGACATCCCGCGCTCCGGATGGCGCTCCAGACCAGGGAGCAGCACATCCGGCGGGAGAAGGCCACCAGCAACGTCTGCACGGCCCAGGTGCTCCTCGCCGTCATGGCGAGCATGTACGCGGTCTACCATGGCCCCGAGGGGATTCGCGCCATCGCCGAGCGGGTGCACGGTCACGCCGCCCGGCTCGCCGCCGCGCTCGAGGCCCTCGGGCTGAGCCTGGCCCACGAGCAGTTCTTCGACACCGTCGCGGTGGACACCGACCCGGCGCTCGCGGCGAAGATCCACACCGCCGCCCGCGCCCGGCAGATCAATCTCCGCGCGGCGTCGCCCACCCGGATCGCCGTGGCGCTCGACGAAACGGTGACCGGCGCCGACCTCGACGAGCTCGTCGCGGTGTTCGCCGAGGCGTCCGGCAAGCCGGTGCCGAACCAGGGGCCGGACGGCCCCCGGGTGCGGATCGCCGCCCCGTTCCGCCGCGCCGAGCCCTACCTCACCCATCCCGTCTTCCTCCGCCACCGCTCAGAAACGGAGATGCTCCGCTACATCCGGCGGCTGGAGGCGCGCGACCTCTCGCTCACCGCGGCGATGATCCCGCTCGGCTCCTGCACCATGAAGCTCAACGCGACGGCGGAGATGATGCCGGTGTCGTGGCGCGGCTTCGGCGCGATCCATCCCTTCGCGCCGCGGGAGCAGACCGACGGCTATCGGGAGCTCTTCGCCGACCTGGAGACCTGGCTCGCCGAGATCACCGGCTTCGCCCGGGTATCGCTGCAGCCCAACGCCGGCTCCCAGGGTGAGTTCGCGGGGCTCCTGGTGATTCGCGCCTGGCACCGGGCCCGGGGCGAGGGCCATCGCACCGTCTGCCTCATCCCCCAGTCGGCCCACGGCACCAATCCGGCGAGCGCGGTGATGGCGGGCATGAAGGTGGTGGTGGTCCGGACCGACCCGCAGGGCAACATCGACCTCACCGACCTCGCGGCCCTGGCCCAGGCACACGCCCCGAATCTCGCCGCCCTGATGGTGACCTATCCCTCGACCCACGGCGTGTTCGAGGGCGGCATCGGGGACATCTGCGAGATCGTCCACCGCCACGGCGGCCAGGTGTACATGGACGGCGCCAACCTAAACGCGCAGGTCGGCCTCTGCCGCCCCGCCGACATCGGCGCCGACGTCTGCCACCTCAACCTGCACAAGACCTTCTGCATCCCCCACGGCGGCGGCGGGCCCGGCATGGGGCCGATCGGCGTCGCCGCGCACCTTGCCCCGTACCTTCCCGGCCATCCGCTGGTGGACAGCCCGGCCACCGCGTGCGGCACCATCTCCGCCGCGCCCTGGGGAAGCCCGTCCATCCTCCCGATCTCCTGGGGCTACATCGCGATGATGGGGCCCGACGGGGTCACCGAGGCGACCAGGTACGCGATCCTGAGCGCGAACTACGTGGCGAAGCGGCTGGCGGGTCACTACCGGACGCTCTACACCGGGAATCGCGGGCTGGTCGCCCACGAGTGCATCCTCGACTGCCGCCCCTTCAAGGCGTCCGCCGGCGTCGAGGTGGAAGACGTGGCCAAGCGGCTGATTGACTACGGCTTCCATCCGCCCACCGTCTCCTTCCCGGTGCCCGGCACGCTCATGGTGGAGCCGACCGAGAGCGAATCGAAGGAGGAGGTGGACCGGTTCTGCGAGGCGATGATCGCGATCCGCGAAGAGATCCGCGAGATCGAAACCGGAGCCGCCCCCAGGGACGACAACCTGCTCCAGAACGCGCCGCACACCCTGCCCCAGGTCGCCGCGGACCAGTGGCGCCACCCCTACCCGCGGGAACGCGCCGGCTTCCCCTCGGCCGCGGTGCGAGACTACAAGGTCTGGCCCACCGTGAGCCGCATCGACGGGGCCTACGGGGATCGGAACCTGGTGTGCGTGTGTCCGCCGGTGGAGGACTACGAAGAGGCGTGAAGCGCTGGTCTCTGCTCGTCGACCCCCCCCGCCCCGGCTGGGAAAACATGGCCCTGGATGCCGCCCTCCTCGACCAGGCCGCCGGGGAGGGCGATGGGTTTCTCCGGCTCTACCGCTGGGAGCCCCACTGCCTCTCGTTCGGACGCCACGAGCCCGCCCGCCGGCGCTACGACGGCGACCGGATTCTGGCGCTGGGCCTCGATTGCGTCCGCCGGCCCACCGGCGGCCGGGCGGTGTGGCACGCGCGGGAGCTGACCTATTCGATCGCGGCGCCGCTTGCCGGGTTCGGCGGTCTTCGCCAGGCCTATGCCGCAATCCACTGCCTGCTCGCCGCCGCGCTCAAACTGCTCGGGGCTGACCCCCTCCTCGCTCCTCGCTGTTCGCTCACCCCTTTCCCTGCCGCCGGCCCATGCTTCGCGTCTTCGGTCGGGGGCGAGGTGATGGTGGCCGGGCACAAGGTGGTCGGCAGCGCGCAGCTCAGGCAGGGCGACGCGTTCCTCCAGCACGGCTCGCTGCTCCTCGACGACGATCAGGCGCTGGTCCGGCGGCTCGCCGGCCTGCCGGAAGAACCCGCCGCCGACGCGCCCCTCAACCGGCTGCTCGGCCGGGCGGTCTCCTTCGAGGAGGCGGCCGGCGCGATCGCCGAGTGCGCCGGCGAGCGGCTCGGTCCCCTGCGGCGCGCCGCGGCGCTGCCGGCGGGAATCGCCGCCGCCGCCCGGGTGCACGCCACCCGCTTCCGCTCCGAGGCCTGGACCTGGCAGCGGTAGCCGACCGGTTATTTTCCGGCGGACCCCCCACCCGAGAACGCGGGTCCAGGAGGTGTCGGTGAGCGCACGCCGCCTGCTCGTCCCCGCCCTGCTGCTCGGCGCCGCCCTTCCCGCGGCGGTGCGGCAGCGGGGGCCCGACCACGGCTCCGCCGTCATCATCGTGGGCCAGGAGCCGTCCACGCCGGTCCCCACCCTCCTCGGCGCCAAGGCCGACAACGACGTCGCCGACCTGCTCTTTCTCCGCCTCGCCCGGCCCGGGAGGAACCTCGCCACCACCGATGAGCGGGGCTTCGAGCCCGAGCTCGCTCGGAGCTGGACCCGGCGCGACTCGCTCACCATCGCCTTCGAGCTCGACCCCCGAGCCCGCTGGCATGACGGAGTGCCGGTCACCGCGCGGGACGTCGTGTTCAGCTTCGAGCGGATGCGCGACCCGGCGGTGGACCCCGACCGCGCGCTTCTGCTCCGCCACCTCGCCTCGGTGACGGCGGAGGGCGACCGCCGGGTCGTGCTGCGGTTCCGGCGCGCCTATCCGGAGCAGTTCTTCGACGCCACCTATCAGGTCCAGCCCCTGCCGGCGCACCTGGTGGACACGATTCCCTCCGCGCGCTTCGCCGCCTCCGCGTTCGTGCAGAAGCCGGTCGGCAACGGGCCCTATCGCTGGGTGCGGCGGGAGCCCGGCCGGCAGCTCGAGCTCGCCGCCGATCCCGGCTTCTTCCTCGGGGCTCCGAAGCTCGACCGGGTGGTCTTCCTCCTCGCCCGCGACGCCGAGGCTCAGATGAACCTGCTGCTGGACGGCACCGGGGATGTCTACGAGGCGGTGCAGCCGGTCTCCGGCCCGCCGCGCCTGGCCAACAATCGGGCCATCCGGCTGCAGAGCGAGCCCTCGCTCTCCCTGGTGTACCTGCTGTTCAACCTGCGCGCCTACGGCGACCGGAGCCGGCCTCACCCCATCCTCGCCGACCGGGAGGTGCGTCGCGCGCTCGCGATGGCGATTGACCGTGCCCCGCTGATCCGGAGCACCTACGGCGCCTACGGGCTCCTCGCCGACGCGCCGTCGCCGGCCGCGCAGTGGACCTACCGGCTGGTCCCCAGAGGGCCGGGCTACAATCCCGCCGCAGCGAAGGCGCTCCTCGCCCGCCGCGGCTGGGCCGATCACGACGGCGACGGGATCCTGGACAAGGATGGCGTCCCGCTCGCGCTCCGGCTCAACGTGACGACAACGAGCGGCGTCCGCCTCAGCATGGCGCCGCAGGTCCAGGAGCAGCTCCGCCGGATCGGGGTCCGGGTCGAGATCGCCCGGATGGACGGACCGGTCTGGTTCCAGCGGCGCCTCTCCGGAGTATTCGACCTCGACTTTTCCTCGACCACGATGGACCCTTCGCCGTCGGGCATCGTCCAGAGCTGGAGCTGCGCCGGCCGGGGCGGCGGCAACGTCGGCCACTACTGCGACCCCGCGGTGGACAGCCTTTTCGACTCGGCGATCTCCTCCTCCCGGAGCACCGCGCGCACCTGGCGCGACGCCTATGCCGCGCTCCAGGCCGACGCGCCGGCCATCTTCCTCGCCTCCCCCCTCACGCTCTTCGCGGTACACTCCCGCTTCCGCAACGTGTCGCTGCGCGCCGATTCGTACTACCACGACCTCTGGCGCTGGTCGGTGGACCCGGCCCGGCGAATCGCGCGCGACCGGCAAGCCGCGGCGCCGTGAGCCGCTGGCTCCTCCGGCGCGCCCTGCAGGCCGCGCTCACCTTCGCGGTCGCGGTCCTGCTGCTCTTCGTTCTCATGCGGGTGACCCCCGGCGATCCGCTCGGGCGGCTCGGCACCGACCGCGACGTCTCCGCGCTCGAGCTGGCCCGGCTCCGCGCCCGCTTCGGGCTCGATCAGCCCCTCGGGACCCAGCTGGGCGCCTTCCTCGACGGCGTGGCGCGGGGTGACCTCGGCGTCTCGATCGAGCACTACCCCGAGCCGGTCACCGCCCTCCTCCGCGCCCGCCTCCCCGCGACCCTGCTGCTCGGCGCCACGGTGCTCCTGCTCAACTTCGTCCTCGGAGTGTGGCTCGGGGTCCGCCAGGCGGTGCGGCGCGGCTCCCGCTTCGATCGCTGGCTGACCCGGCTCGCGCTCGCGGGTTATGCCATGCCGAGCTTCTGGCTCGGCCTCGTGCTGGTGGCGTTCGTGAGCCTCAGGTGGCATCTCCTGCCGGCGGCCCAGATGACCGACCCGCTGCTTCCCGCCGCGGCCGGCGCGCCGGCGCGCGCGCTCGACGTCCTGCGGCACCTGGTGCTCCCCGCGGTCACCCTCTCGGTCACCAGCATCGCGGTCACCATGCGGCACCAGCGTGCGGCGATGCTGGCGACCTTCCGCCAGGAGTACGTGACGGCGGCGCGCGCCCGCGGGCTCACCGAGCGGCGGGTGATCTGGCGGCACGCCTGGCGGAACACCCTGGTCCCGATGCTCACGCTGCTCGGGCTCTGGCTCCCCATCCTGGTCTCGGGCTCGGTGTTCGTCGAGGCGGTCTTCAACTGGCCGGGGCTGGGCTCGCTCGCGGCCGAGGCGATCGCCGGGCGCGACTACCCGGTCCTCCTCGGTACCGCCCTGCTCGCCTCGGGCGCCGTCGTCGCCGCGGGGCTCCTCGCCGATCTCGGCTACGCCGTGGCCGACCCGCGGGTTCGGCCGGCATGATCGGATCGCTCCAGGACCTCCTCCGGCGGGCCTGGCGCCATCCTTCCGGGCGCTGGGGCGCGCTCGCGCTGCTGGCCCTCGGGCTCCTCGCCGCCGCCGCGCCGCCCCTGCTCCAGGACCCGGCAGCGATGCCCGATGTCGTGGCGGGGGCCACGCCCCCGTCGCGGGCGCACCTCCTGGGCACCGACCAGCTCAACCGCGACATGCTGGCGCGGGTGGTGAACGGCGGCCGGATCTCCCTCTCGGTCGCGGGGCTCGCCGTGCTGGTCTCGCTCACGCTGGGATCCGCGGTGGGGCTGGTCGCGGGTTACGCCGGCGGCCTGGCGGACGCGGTGCTCATGCGGCTGGTGGACGCGGCGCTCGCCGTTCCCCGCCTCTTCGTGCTCCTCCTCCTGCTCGTCGTGTGGGAGCGGATCCCGCTCTGGGCCCTCATCGTCGTCCTGGGCACGACCGGGTGGTTCGCCACCAGCCGGCTGGTGCGGGGCGAGGTGCTCCGGCTTCGCCACCAGCCGTTCGTGCTCGCCGCCACCGGGCTCGGCGCGGGGATGTGGCGCACCATCGCCCGGCACCTGCTCCCCAACGCCGCCGGACCGGTGCTGGTGGCCGCCACCCTCGGGGTGGGGGACGTCATCCTCCTCGAGGCCGGGCTCTCCTTTCTCGGCCTCGGCATCCAGCCCCCGACGCCCTCCTGGGGCGGCATGGTGCTCGACGCCCGGCCCTTCCTGGTGAGCGCTCCGTGGACCGCCCTCTTCCCCGGCGCGGCGATCGTCGCTACGGTGCTGGCGGTGAACCTCCTCGGCGACGCGCTGCAGGCCGCCCTCGATCCCCGCAGCGCATGAGCGACCTCCTGCTGGTCCGGAACCTCCGCATCGGCTTCCCCGCGCCGGGCGGCGGTTCCGGCAGCGTCTACCCCGTGGACGGCGTCGAGCTCCGGCTCGGCCGGGGCGAAACCCTCGCGCTGGTGGGCGAGTCGGGCTGCGGCAAGAGTCTCACCGCGCTGGCCCTCCTCGGACTGGTGCCGCATCCGGGGCGCATCGCCCGGGAGAGCCGCATCGTCCTCGACAATGTGGACCTGCTCACGCTCGGTGCCGAGGCGATCCGCCGGATTCGCGGACGCCGGATCGGCATCGTCTTCCAGGACGCCGCCACCAGCCTCAATCCCGTGCTCTCGGTCGGCGTGCAGGTGCGCGAGGCGGTGGCCGCCCACCGGCCACTGTCCGCGCGGGAAGCGAAAGCCCGGGCCCTCGCACTGCTCCGCGAGGCGGAAATCCCCGATCCGGCGGCGCGCTACGCCTCCTTTCCGCACGAGCTCTCGGGCGGCCTTCGGCAGCGGGTGATGATCGCCATCGCGCTCGCCGGCGAGCCCGATCTCCTCATCGCCGACGAGGCGACGACGGCGCTCGACGTCACCGTGCAGGCGCAGATCCTGGAGCTGCTCGACCGGCTCCGGGCCGAGCGCGGGATGGCGGTGCTGCTCATCACCCACGACCTGGGCATCGCGGCGGGGCGGGCCGACCGGGTGGCGGTAATGTACGCGGGGCAGATTGTCGAAGAGGCGCCCACCGGCCGGCTCTTCGCCGCGCCCGCCCATCCCTACACCCGGGCGCTCTTCCGTGCGATTCCCCGGCTTACCGGCACGGTCGCCCGGCTGGCCAACATCCCGGGCGGAGTCCCCCAGGCCGTGGCGTGGCCCACCGGCTGCCGATTCCATCCCCGCTGCACCGAGGCGCTGGCCCGCTGCGCTTCCGAGGTGCCGCCGGTGGCGGACGTCGCGGCCGGCCACGCCGCCCGCTGCTGGCTCGCGGTGAGGCAGTCGTGACCGCGCCGCTCCTCGAGGTCACCGACCTGGTCAAGCGCTACGGCACCGGCGGCCTGGCGCGGGGGCCGCGCGGCGTGGTGCACGCGGTGAACGGGGTGAGCTTCGATCTCGCCGCCGGCGAGACCCTCGGGCTGGTGGGCGAATCGGGCTCCGGCAAGTCCACCGTGGGCCGGACGATCCTGCGCCTGGTGCCCGCGACGGCCGGGAGCGTCCGTTTCGACGGGGTAGACGTCTTCGCGGCGAGCCCCGCGGAGCTCCGCGCGCTCCGGCGCCGGATGCAGCTCGTCTTCCAGGACCCCTACAGCTCGCTCAATCCCCGCCTGACCGCGGGCAGCGCGGTGGCGGAGGGCCTGGAGATTCATCGCCTTCTGCCGAAGCGCGAGATTCCCGGCCGCGTGGCGGAGCTTTTCGAGGAGGTCGGCCTCGATGCGGCGCTCGCCGCGCGGTTTCCGCACGAGCTGAGCGGCGGCCAGCGCCAGCGGGTCGGCATCGCGCGCGCCCTCGCGGTCGGTCCCGCGTTCCTGGTGTGCGACGAGCCGGTCTCGGCGCTGGACGTCTCGGTGCAGGCCCAGGTGCTCAACCTGCTGGCGGACCTGCAGGGCCGGCGGGGGCTCGCGTTCCTGTTCATCGCGCACGATCTTGCCGTCGTGCGCCAGCTCGCCCGCCGGGTTGCGGTGATGTACTTCGGCCGGATCGTGGAGCTCGCGCCCACCGAGCAGGTCGTCCATCGGCCGCTGCACCCCTACACCGCCGCGCTCCTGAGCGCGGTGCCCGAGCCGGACCCCGGAGGCCGCAAGCGCCGCATCGTGCTGGCCGGCGAGCCGCCCCGGCCGACCGCGCCGCCGCCCGGTTGCCCCTTCGCGTCACGCTGCTTCCACCCCGGGAAGGATGCGCGCTGCACCGCGGAGCTCCCGGTCCTGCGCGGGTTAGGCGACGCGCTGGTCGCCTGCCACCACGCCGAGGCGGGGAAGTCGCCCCACCCCGAGGCACCGTTCACCGTTCACCGTTGACCGTTCACCGTCCACTGTCCACTGCCCACTGTCCACTCTCAGGATCCCATGCCCCAGGACCTCTGGTTGATCGACGCCTTCACCGACTCGGCTTTCTCCGGCAATCCGGCCGGGGTGTGCCTGCTCGCCGGCCCCATGCCGGAGGAGTGGATGCAGTCGCTGGCGCGGGAGATGAATCAGGCCGAGACCGCCTTCCTGCTCAAAGCCGGCGAGGAGTACGACCTCCGCTGGTTCACCCCCAGGGTGGAGGTGGACCTCTGCGGCCACGCCACGCTCGCGAGCGCCCACTACCTCTGGGAATCGCGCCGCCTCAAGGCGAAGGAGACGGCCTCGTTCAGCACCAGGAGCGGTGTGCTGACCGCCAGGAAGCAGGAGAAGTGGATCACGCTCGACTTTCCCGCGCTCAAGGCCCTGCCGTGCGAGCCGCCGCCTTACCTGCTCGACGCGTTCAAGTCGCCGGAAGCCTCGGTCCTCAAGAGTCGCTTCGACTATCTGGTGGTGCTGAGTGATCCGGCGAAGCTCCGCACCCTCAAGCCCGACTTCCGGCTCCTGAGCGCCGTCGAGACCCGGGGCGTCATCATCACCGCCCCGTCGGATCGTCCCGGGGTGGACTTCCTCTCCCGCTTCTTCGCCCCCTCCGCGGGGGTCAACGAGGATTCCGTCACCGGCTCGGCGCACTGCGCCCTGGCGCCCTACTGGGCGGAGCGGCTGGGCCGGAATACGCTGGTGGGGTATCAGGCTTCTCCGCGGGGCGGGACGGTACGGGTGGAGGACGCCGGCGAGCGGGTTATTCTCGGAGGGAAGGCCGTGACGGTGATCAAGGGGAAGCTCGCCGGGTGAGCAGCGCCCCGGCGACGGCCAGATTGAAGACGGCCTGAATCAGGCTGAAGTCGCCGGCCCAGTGTCCCAGCGAGAAATCGTAGGCGATCCAGTGGCCGAGGCCCAGCACCGCCACCGCGGCGGGAGCGCCGAGCACCGGCGCGGGGACCGCGCGGGGTGCGCCCCAGAATGCCCACAGCCATACCAGGCCGAACCCCACCCCGATCACCAGCGTAAGCGCCGCATGGACCGGCTTCATCAGGGCACCCTCCCCCCCGCCGGGAACTCAGCGGGGCTCGAGTTTCTCCAGAACGAGATAGAGCGCGATCGCCGCGCCGGAACCGCCATCACGCACCCCTGCCGGGCGCGGCGGGCAGCGCGAGCCGCCGGCGCCGCTGCACCAGCGGATTCCCCGCGCCGGGCACCAGGTAGTCGAGCCAGCCGCCCCAGGTCACGATCAGCTCGGCGCCCTGCCGCCCGCCGCCCCCTGGAAAGCGAAGCTCCTCGGTCCGGACCTGCCCCGCGAGGAGCGGCTCGGAAGAGACCGGGTTGGCCGGCGCGTACTCGGCTCCCGCCGCGTCGCGGAGCCGGAAGCGGAGCGCGCCGGGCCACTCCGGCGCCCGCACCGCGTTGCTGCTCAGCCGAACGGTGACCCGCAGATCCCCGGCGGCCCGGGCGTCCGCCACCGAGACATGGAGATGGCAGTCAAGGCCGCAGAAGCTGATCTCCTGGCCCGGCGGGAGCACCGTCCCGCGGGTCGCGACCAGCCCGTCCAGCCAGAAGAGCGCGTAGATAGCCGCCACACCCCCGGCGACCAGGAGCGAGCGGCGGAGCACCGCGCCATTCCGCCGGGTGGCCGCCCAGAGCGCCACCGCCAGCGCGAGGGCCACCACACCCGCCGTACCCAGGAGAAGCAGCATGCCGAGGAACTGGGGCAGCAGGAACGGTCCTCCAGGGAATCCGGACACCGGAGTCTCCGCGCTCAACGGGTGAGTTTGAGCCGCGGACGGGTGGCGGCCGGGGGCGGCACCGCGCCGAAGCGACGCTCGCGCCCGCGGAATTCGGCGACCACAGCCCTCAAGTCCGCCCCGGTGAAGTCGGGCCAGAGCGTATCGCGGAAGAAGAGCTCGGCGTAGGCGCACTCCCAGAGCAGGAAGTCCGAGAGCCGCTGCTCGCCGCCGGTCCGGATCAGGAGGTCCACCGGCGGGACCAGCCCGCGCCCGTGGTTCACCAGGGCGAGCAGCTCTTCGAATCGCTCCCGGGACTCCGGGCCCTCCTCCTCGCCGAAGCGCACCGCCGCCCGGACGATCGCGTCCCGCGCCGAGTAGTCCACGGCGAGACGGAGCCGGAGGCGGGTTCCCGCGACCGTGGCCGCCTCGGTTTTGGCGATCTCCCGAAGCACCCCGACCGGCAGCCGGTCCCGCCGTCCGATCACTTCCACCGCCACCCCGTCCTCCACCGCCCGGTGGCGCTCGGCGCGGAGGTAGCTGGCGAAGAGCCGCATCAGCGCGGCGACCTCCGGCATCGGCCGGTTCCAGTTGTCGCTGGAAAAAGCGTAGAGCGTGAGCGCGCCGATCCCCGCCTCCGGCGCCGCCTCCACCGCCGCTTCGACCGCGCGGGCGCCGGCCTTGTGCCCGGCGGTCCGCGGCATGCCCCGCCGCTCGGCCCAGCGGCCGTTGCCGTCCATGATGATGCCGGCGTGGAGCGGACTACTTTGCGTCACAAAGTTACTCCTCAAAAAAAAAGGGCCGCGGTTCAGGATCCCGCCCGGGTCGAGCGGATGATCGCTTCCATGTGGGCGAGATACTGGTCCAGCGCGTCGCGGCCGGTGGCCGAGAGCCGGAATTCGGTGCGGGGCACCCGCCCCTCGAACGACTTGAGACACTCGACGTAGCCGGCTTCCTCGAGCTTCCGCGCGTGGACGCTCAGGTTGCCGTCGGTGGCGCCGACCAGGTGCTTGAGCTGGTTGAAGGTGAGCGACTCGGTCACCGCGAGCGCGCTCACGATGGCGAGCCGCACCCGCTCGTGGATCAGCCGGTCGAGCGCGAGCGACGCGCGGGGCGCGGCCTCGCCGGGCACCGCCGCGAGCCCGGGCGGGCTCGCCGGAGCCTGCCGCCGCGGGGTCCGGGCCGTGGCGCGCTTAGCCACCGTGCTTCCTCGCGATCAGCAGGCCGAAGCCGATCTGCAACCCACCGAAGCCGGCCGCCATGAGCAGGTCGCCCCAGGACGCCGGAGCCGCAAAGGCGAGTCCGCCCAGAGCCATGAAGCTCAATCCCAGGAGCGGAACCGCCCGGATCGAGAAGGCGCCCCCGGCGGTGACCGCGGCGCCGTAGCAGAGCAACCAGAGGCCCGGCAGATTGCCCACCAGACCGCCGCGGTAAAACACCGCTGTCAGCACCCCCCCCGCCAGAATCGGGGGGGCGAACGAGCGGACGAAGAGCTTGCCGGCGCGGGTGAAGAGCGGGATTCTGGAGAGCGCGGCCTTGCGAATCATCGCCACGCCCCCGATGCCCAGCGCCAGCACCGCCTCCGCGAGCCAGACCGCCAGCCATTCGGCGCCAGTGCCCTGCCGGGACGCGATCCAGCTCGCCGCCAGGGCGGTGACGCCCATCGCCACCCCGCCCCACCCAGGGACCGACGTGACCGTTCCCGCCCGGGCCATGGTGTCCCGGATGAAGGAGAGGTCCTCGAGGGCCCGGCTGTGGAGCGGGATCGGATCGTCGTCGGCCGGAAGCCTGCGGGTGGAGGGACGCATGGACTGAAGGTAGGCCAGGAAGCCTCCTGTGTCAAGTACTTTGCATTGCAAAGTCAGAATCTCACCCCGCTCCGGAGCACCCCTTCGGGGCCTTAACTTGGGCGACGCCGATCCGTCCGGAGGATCATGAACCTGGGTGACGCCGTTCCGGCCTGACGATCATGAGCCACCGACCGCTTGCCTTCGTTCTGGGGCTCGCCATCACGGCCCCGCTCGCCACCGGGGAGGCGCCCAGCGTCCGGCAGGCGCCCAGCGCCCGGCAGACGCCCACCGCCCCCTCCGCCCTCTCCCCGCGCGACAGCGCGCTCCACGTCCTCAACCGCCTCGCCTACGGCCCCACCCCGGGGCTGGTGGACCGGATCGCGCGAGAAGGGGTGATGCGCTGGGTGGACCGGCAGCTCGCGGTGGACGGCCCCGATGACCCGAATCTCAAGGATGTGCTGGCGCCATTCGACCTCCTCCGCACCTCCCCCGAGGACCTGCTGCGGAGCTACGTCCTGGTGCAGCGGGAGCGGCGGGCCGACCGGCGAAGCGCGGCCGCGGACAGCATGATGAGCCTCGAGGAGCGCCGCCGCCGGATGCCGGAGGAGGGCCGCGAGCTCCGCGCGCTGGGCGCCCAGCTTCCCGAGCTCGTCGTGGTCCGTGGGGTCGGGTCCGACCGCCAGCTCGCCGAGGTGATGGCGGACTTCTGGAGCAACCACTTCAACGTGTTCGTCGGCAAGAACCTCGATCGGGTCTATCTCCCCGACTACATCGAGCACACCATCCGCCCCAGGGTGTTCGGCTCCTTCGAGGACCTCCTCATCGCCACCGCGAAAAGCCCGGCGATGATGATCTATCTCGACAACGCCCAGAGCATCGCCCCCGGGGCCCGACCTCCAGAGCCGGAGCGGCTGGCGCGGCAGCGGATGCAGCCCATCGGACGCGGGATCCGGGGCCGCCCAGGCCGTTTCCCGACGCCGATGTTCCCGATGCCGCCGGGGGGGGGCGGCTCGGACTCGGCGCGCCGGCTCGCCCAGCAGCGCCGCCCCACCGGGCTCAACGAGAACTACGCCCGCGAGCTGATGGAGCTCCACACCCTCGGCGTGGACGGTGGCTACACTCAGAAGGACGTGACCGAGGTGGCGCGGGTCCTCACCGGCTGGAGTGTGCGCCCGCCTCCGCTGGGCGGCGGCTTCGTCTTCAACGACTGGGCCCATGACCGGGGCGAGAAGACCGTGCTCGGCCAGGCGTTCCCCGCCGGCCACGGCGAAGACGAGGGGATGCGGCTGCTCCGCACGCTGGCGGAGCACCCGAGCACGATGCACTTCGTGAGCGGCAAGCTGTGCGCCCGCTTCGTGAGCGACACGCCCCCCGACGGCTGCGTGGACGACGCGGTGATGGCGTGGAAGCGGAGCGGCGGCAACCTCCGCGAGGTGCTCCGCGCGATCTTCCACTCGCCCGATTTCTGGGCGGCGTCGAACATCGGCACCAAGGTCAAGACCCCGCTCGAATTCGTCGTAAGCGCGGTGCGGGCCGTTGGCGGTGCCTCCGACACGACGCTGCGCCTGGCGAACGCGGTCGCCCGGCTCGGGGAGCCGCTCTATCAGCACGTGGCTCCCAACGGGTATCCGGAGCACCAGGAGGACTGGGTCAACAGCGGCGCGCTCCTCAACCGGATGAACCTGGCGATAGCGCTCGCGGCCAACCGGCTTCCCGGTGTTACGGTCAACCTCGATCTCGACGGGGTGCTTCCGCTGGTGGATGACCACGAGGCGCTGGTGCAGTCGGTGGACCGGCTCATCCTGGGGGGGAAGATGTCGGTCCAGACCCGTAAGGTGATCCTCGAGCAGCTCGCCGAAGTCAAGGACCCGGTCCAGGCGCGTGCGCTGGCGGTAGGGCTGGCACTGGGCGGGCCGGAGTTCCAGCGCCAGTAACTGCGTCAACGGTCAACAGTCAACGGTCAACGGGAACGGCATGTCCATTTCACGCAGGGTCTTCGTCCGCGGCGGCAGCCTCGGCCTGGTGAGCTTCGGGCTCGACCCGCTGTTCCTGGACCGCGCGGTCTACGCGCTGGGGAATCCGTCCGCCTGTCCGCCTGTCCGCCTGTCCGTCGGTCGCACCCTCGTCTGCCTCTTCCAGCGCGGCGCGGTGGACGGGCTCAGCATGGTGGTGCCCCATGGCGAGGAGCAGTACTACCGGGAGCGCCCCCGGATCGCGATTCCGAGGAGCAGCGTGGTGGACCTGGACGGCCATTTCGGGTTGCATCCGCAGCTCGCCCCGCTCAAGCCGTTCTGGGACGTTGGGAGCCTCGCCGCGGTCCACGCGGTGGGATCGCCGGACAGCACCCGGAGCCACTTCGACGCGCAGGACTACATGGAGTCGGGGACGCCGGGCGTGAAGGCCACGGCCGACGGCTGGGGCAACCGTTATTGTCAGCACGACCGGGAGCACGCCCAGACCCCGTTCCGCGCGGTCGCCTTCGGGCCGCAGCTGCCACGCATCCTGGCGGGCTCGGCGCCGTCGCTCGCGATTGACGACCTGCGCAGCTTCGGCCTGCGCGCGCCCGCCCCGGCGGCCGACAAGCTGACCCGGGCGTTCGAGGCGCTCTACCAGGGCGCCGCCACCGGGCTCCTCGCCTCCTCCGCCGAGGAGAGCTTCGAGGCGATCCGGATGCTGCAAGCGGCCAACCCTTCCGCGCTCGCCGCGGCGAACGGCGCCGAGTACCCGGGCGGCCGGCTGGGCCAGAGCCTGGGGCAGATCGCCCAGCTGATCAAGGCGGACCTGGGGGTGGAGATCGCCTTCGCGGACATGAGCGGCTGGGACACCCACGTGAACCAGGGCAACGACCAGGGGCAGCTCGCCGCGAGGCTCACCGAGCTCGGCCGATCGCTCGCGGCCTTCGCCACCGACCTGGGCGAGCGGATGCGCGATGTCTGCGTGCTCACCATGTCGGAGTTCGGCCGCACCATCCGCGAGAACGGCACCGGCGGCACCGACCACGGCCATGCGACCGCGATGCTGGTGCTGGGCGGCACCGTGAACGGCAAGCGCGTGGCGGGGCG
>DASYRI010000150.1:0-19013 GCA_036004545.1 Gemmatimonadales bacterium | reverse complement strand
GAGGCCCGGAAATCCTGCCAGTTCCCGTTGAGTTCAGTTGCCGGGAAGGCGATCACCACGATCGAGGGTCTCTCGCCCGACGGAAATCACCCGGTCCAGAAGGCCTGGATCGCGGAGCAGGTGCCGCAATGCGGCTACTGCCAGTCGGGCCAGATCATGCGGGCCGTCTCCCTCCTGGCGGCCAAGCCCAAACCCACCGACGCCGACATAGACGAGACGATGTCGGAGAACCTCTGCCGCTGCGGCACCTACCAGCGGATCCGCCGCGCCATCCACCGCGCGGCGGGGGAGGTGACGGCATGACCACCTCGCTCACCCGGCGCGAGTTCCTCCGCGCGGGCGCCGCGGCCGGCGCCGGACTCACGATCGCTGTCTATCTCCCGTCCTGCACTCCGGGGGCGGGAAAGCCGGTCACGACCCCCTTCTCGCCCAACGCCTGGGTGCGGATCAGCACCGACGGGTCGGTCACGCTCGTGGTGGACCGCTCCGAGATGGGCCAGGGCGTGTACACCGCGTTGCCCATGCTCCTCGCCGAGGAGTTGGATGTCCCGTGGGAGGCGGTGCGGGTGGAGCAGGCGGGCGCGGGCAAGGAGTACTACAACTCGATCTTCCCGTCGCAGGTCACCGGCGGCAGCACCAGCGTCCGGTCGGCGTGGAAGCCGCTCCGGGAGGCCGGCGCCCGGGCCCGGGTGATGCTGGTGGCGGCGGCGGCCGCCGCCTGGACGGTGGACCCGTCGCAATGCACGACCGAGAACGGGGTCGTCCTTCACCCGCCGACCCGGCGGCGCCTCAAGTACGGGGAGCTGGCGGAGCGCGCCGCGGCGCAGCCGGTCCCCGACAAGGTGACTCTCAAGGAGCCGAAGGACTTCAAGTACATCGGCACCTCGGTGCCGCGGCTCGATCTCCGCGACAAGGTCTGCGGCAGGGCCGTGTTCGGAATGGATGTGGAGACGCCCGGACTGCTCGTGGCCGTGGTGGCGCGGTGCCCGGTGTTCGGGGGCTCGGCAAAGAGCTGGGACGAGGCTGCGGCGAAGCAGGTGCCCGGCGTCAAGCAGGTCGTCAAGCTTTCCTCGGGGGTGGCGGTGCTGGCGGACGGGTACTGGGCGGCGCACAAAGGGCGGGAAGCTCTCAAGGTCGTCTGGGACGAGGGTCCGGCGGGGCAGTTCACCACCGAGAGCATGCGGCGCGACATGGTGGCACTGGTCCAGCGGCCGGGCCTCGTGGCGAAGAAGACAGGGACCGGCGCGCTCGCCAGGGGCGGCAAGCAGCTGAGCGCGGTGTACGAGGCGCCGTACCTGGCCCACGCCTGCATGGAGCCGATGAACACGACCGCGCACGTCGAGGCGGACAAGTGCACCGTCTGGGCCCCGACCCAGTACCAGTGCGGCCCGGCCCTCGGCGGCGGGGTGCAGGAGGTGGCGGCGCGGATCGCGGGGCTCGATCCGTCCAAGGTGGCGGTGCACACCACCTTCCTCGGCGGCGGGTTCGGGCGGCGGGTCATGCACGACTTCGTGGTCGAGGCGGTGGAGGCCTCCAAGGCGGCGGGCGCCCCCGTGAAGGCGGTCTGGTCGCGCGAAGACGACATCCAGCACGACTTCTACCGGCCCCCGACCTACGGCCGCTTCGCCGCCTCGCTGGATGCCGAAGGGACGCCGACCGCCCTCGTGGTGCGGGTGGTCTGTCCCTCGATCATGGCCTCCGCGTTCGGGGCCCCCAAGGACAAGCTCGACGACAGCGCCGTCGAGGCCATCGCGAACCTGCCGTACGACATCCCGAACCTCCTGGTGGAGGCCGTACACCCGGACTGGGCGGTGCCGCTCGGGTTCTGGCGCTCGGTGGGGTCGTCGCAGAACGGATTCCAGGTCGAGTCGTTCCTGGACGAGTTGGCCTGGGCGGCGGGGAAGGACCCGGTGGACTACCGGCGCGCCCTCCTCAAGAAGAAGCCGCGCCACCTCGCGGTGCTGGAGCTCGCGGCGGCAAAGGGGGGGTGGGGCACGCCGCTTCCCGCGGGGCGGGCCCGCGGGGTCGCCGTGGTGGAATCGTTCGACAGCTACGTCGCCGAAGTAGCCGAGGTGTCGCTCAATCCCGACCGCACCGTGCGAGTGCATCGGGTGGTCGCGGCGGTGGATTGTGGCACGGTGGTCAATCCCGACATCGTCGCCGCCCAGGTGGAGGGCTCGGTCGTCTACGGGCTCACTGCGGCGCTCCACGGGGAGATCACCATTGACCGCGGACGGGTGGCGCAGAGCAACTTCCACGACTACCCGCTCCTCCGGATGAGAGAGATGCCCGCGGTGGAAGTTCACCTGGTGCCGAGCACCGAGGCTCCCACCGGCATCGGCGAGCCCGGGACGCCGCCCATCGCCCCCGCCGTGGCCAACGCGGTCTTCGCTCTCACGAAACAGCGCATCAGGAAGCTGCCGCTGGGCGCGGTCCCGGCGTGAGCGCCGACTATTCCCGGCGCGAGTTCCTCAAGGCCGGCGTCCTGGCGGGCGCCGGTCTCACGCTTGCCGTCTCGCTCGACGGGTGCGCGAAGGAGGCGCCGCCCGGCGCCGCCGGCGCGGCGTTCGCGCCCGATGCCTGGCTCCGGATCGGCAGCGACGACACGGTGACGGTCCTGGTGGACCGCTCCGAGATGGGGCAGGGGGTCTCCACCGCGCTCCCGATGCTGGTCGCCGAGGAGCTCGACGCCGACTGGAGCACCGTGCGCTACGAATTCGCACCGGCCAACGAGGTCTATTACAACCCGCTCAGCATGGGACAGCTGACCGGCGGGAGCACCAGCGTGCGCGCTGCCTGGCGACCGCTCCGCGAAGCTGCCGCGAAGGCCCGGCTCATGCTCGTCGCGGCGGCGGCGGCGGAGTGGGGAGGGGGAGTGGCCGCGGCGGGCTGCCGCACCGAGAACGGCGCGGTGGTGGCGCCCGACGGCCGGCGGCTGCGCTATGGCGCGGTGGCAACCCGTGCCGGGACGCTGCCCGTGCCGGAGCGGGCGACGCTCAAGACCGAAAAGGATTTTCGCCTGATCGGGAGGCCGGTCACCAGGCTCGATCTTTCGGACAAGGTCACCGGCCGCGCGACGTTCGGCATGGACGCGGAGCCGGAGGGCGTGCTCGTTGCCGTCGTGGCGCGGTGCCCGGTCTTCGGCGGGAAGCTCCGCACGGTGGACGATGCCGCCGCCCGCGCGGTTCCGGGAGTCCGGGAGGTGGTGCGGATCGGGAGCGGCGTCGCGGTGGTGGCGGACGGCTACTGGCCCGCCAGGCTCGGACGGGACGCGCTCAAGCTCGAGTGGGACGAAGGCGCCCTGGCGGGTCTGGACGATGCCGGGGTGAGCGCCCGGCTCGAGGCCCTCGCGAAGGAGGCGGGGCATGTCGCGCGGAAGGTGGGACAGGGCGCGCTCGCGCTCACCGGCGGCGGCGCGGCGAAGACGCTCGACGCGGTGTACGAGGTCCCTTACCTCGCCCACGCGACGATGGAGCCGATGAACTGCACCGCTGACGTGCGGGCGGACAGCGCCACCCTCTGGGCGCCGACCCAGTTCCAGGCGGGGCCCAGGCTGGTAGGCGGCGGCTCGCGGGGTGCGGCCGCGAAGATCGCGGGGATCCCGCCGGGGCGCGTCACCGTGCACACCACGCACCTGGGCGGCGGTTTCGGCCGGCGGGCCGAAATGGATTTTGTGGTCGAGGCCTGTGAGCTCTCGAAGGCGGTGGGCAAGCCGGTCAAGGTGATCTGGAGCCGCGAGGACGACATCCGCCACGACCAGTACCGGCCCGCCGCGCGGCATCAGCTGCGCGGGGCCGTGGCCGCCGACGGGGCACCGCTGGCGTGGACTCACATGGTGGTGTGTCCCTCGATCATCGCGAAGTTCATTCCCGGCTGGCTGCCGGGGTTCGTCGCGCACCTGGGCGGACCGCTCAAGGGCGGGGTGGACGCGAACGCGATCGAGGGCGCCGCCGAAGTCCCCTACGTGGTTCCCAACCTCGAGGTGAGCTACCGCCAGGCCGATCTCGGCGTGCCGGTCGGCTTCTGGCGCTCGGTGGGGAACTCGCATACGGCCTTCGCGGTGGAGTGCTTCGTGGACGAGATGGCCGGGCTCGCGGGGAAGGATCCGGTCGAGTTCCGGCGCGGGTTGCTGTCCGGCTCACCGAGGCACCTGGGCGTGCTGAATCTCGCGGCGGAGCGAGCCGGGTGGGGCGCGCCGCCGCCGGCGGGGCGGTTCCGCGGCATCGCGGTCCACGCTTCGTTCGGGAGCTGGGTGGCGCAGGTGGCCGAAGTTTCGATCGAGGACGGCAGGCGGGTCCGGGTGCACCGGGTGGTCTGCGCGGTCGATTGCGGCCAGGTGGTGAACCCGGACACGGTCGCCGCGCAGATGGAAGGCGGCATCGTCTTCGGGCTCACCGCCGCGCTCAAGGGGAAGGTCTCGCTGGCGAAGGGACGGGTGAAGGAGAGCAATTTCCACGACTACCCGCTGCTGACCATGCGCGAGATGCCCGCGATCGAGGTCCACATCGTGCCGAGCCCGTGGGAGCCGGGCGGGGTGGGCGAGCCGGGAACCCCGCCGATCGCGCCGGCGGTGGCGAACGCCGTCTTCGCGGCGACGGGGAAGCGGGTTCGCAGACTGCCCATTGAGATATGAGGGGAGGATGAAAAGACGGAAGGACGGAAAGAGGGAAAGACGGAAGGACGGAACGACGGAAGGATCGAAAGACGGACCAGGGGCCAACACTTACCGGGGAGGGGTACGATGCGAGGGATGCAGCGGGTGGGGCTGTTGATGACGGTGGCGGCGGGACTGGCCGCGGCGTGTCAGCCCGCGGCGGAGACGCCGCAGCAGGCGCAGGCGCGGATCGACTCCGAATCGGCGGCGGCGAAGCAGGCGATTGATTCGTTGGACGCGGAGTTCGCCAAGCACTTCAACATGGGCCACGCGGACGTGGTCGCCGCGTTCTATACCGAGCAGGCCCACCTGATGCGGCCCAACGCCCCGGTGGCGGTCGGCCGGGAGGCCATCAAGGCGGCCCTCAACGAGTTCGTGCCGATGAAGCCCGAGCTCAAGCTCACCGCCCAGTCGGTCGTGGCGAACGGGCCGGTCGCCATCGAGCAGGGCGTCTACGCGATGAGCTTCACGCCTCCCGGCGCGCCGGGGCCCATCAACGAGACCGGGAAGTACCTGGTGCACTGGCAGCTGGTGGACGGGAAGTGGCTGCTGGCGGCCGACATCTGGAACAGCGACGTGCCGATGGCGCCGCCGCCGCCGGCCCCGGCCGCGAAGAAGAAATAACCCGCGGCGCCGCGCCGGGCGCCGTGATGGAAGAGCTCGACCCCGGCCGGCATAAAGCGGCCTTGCGACGGTCACCGGGTTGTCTCCACGGGTCCGGCGGCGGCCCGCTCATAGCCCGGACACTGGATGACCGGCAGGCGCGGATACTTCGGGAAGCGGGGGTCGACGGTTGACCGGTTGCAGAGGTAGAAAGTCGTGCCCCGGTCGGAGTGGATGAGACGCCTGGAGCGGCAGTCCGCGCACAGCCCGGCGCGTTCGCGCTCGCTCTCCAGGCCGGGTTCCGGCGGATGGTCGACTCTCACCGTCTTCGCCCCGGAAACACGAGAGCCATTGCAACAGGAAAAAGAATTCCCCTCACCGCCGCCGCCGGGCTCTCCGGGCCTTCAGTTTATCCCGACCCGCCCCTTCACCAGCGCGAACAGCTTCGCCGAGTCATAGCCGATCCCGTCCTTGAAGACCGTGACCACCTGTTTGATCGCGGCGGGATCGGCCGTGAGGTCCCCACGCACCACGACCAGGTCGGCGAGCTTTCCCTTCTCCACCGTTCCCAGGTCCTTGTCCACGCCCAGGATCCTCGCGCCGTTGAACGACATGATCTGCACCACCTGCTCGGGGGTGAACTCCGCCTCGCGCAGCAGCTCGAAGTTCCGCTGGTCGCCGTAGCCGGGCAGGGCGCCGCCGTTGCCGGTGGGATCGACGCCCGCCGCGAGGAGGCCGCCGGCGGCGACGAAGGCCCGCTCGTACGCCATGCCGTTCCGGAACACCTCGAGAGTAAAGCGCGACTGACCCGAGCTGTCGATCTGCTGCCGCGCGCGGAGATAGTCCTCGCGCACCTCGGGGGCCATGGCCTCGAGCGCGCGCGGGTCCCGGGTCGGCCGGTTCGGCACGAACAGCTCGTACACGGCCAGCGTCGACGTCATCGGCACTTTCCCGTCGATCATGGTCTTGAAGGTGCGCTGCGCCGCCGGGTCGGTCGGCTTGACCGCCGAGCCGGCTGCCACCAGGCCCGTGGGGCAGAGATCCGGCTGCTTGTCGGGGACATAGTCGGAGTTGGTGAACAGTCCGTGCTCCAGGCCGTCGATCCCGAGCCCGACCGCCTCGGTGAAGCTGACCGAGCAGAGGTGCCCCGTCACCTTGATGCCCTGCCGGTGTGCCTCGTCGATGGCCGCCTTGAGCTCGGCCTTGCGGATGTCCGTGTAGGCCTTGAGCCAGGTCGCGCCCTCCTTGGCCCAGTAGGCCACGAACCGCGTCGCCTGCTCCGGCGTCTCCAGCAGCGTCATCGTCGTCATGCCCTCGCCGCCGGTGATGTACGGTGCGGTGACGTGGATGCGGGGACCCGGCACGCGGCCCTTCTCGATTTCCGATCTCAGGTTGATCTCCGCGTAGGGAGCCCGGCTTCCGGTGGTGCGCACGGTCGTGACGCCCGCGCCGAGGTACAGCCGGGGTGCGGTGAAGGTGAGCTGCGCCGAACGGCCGCCGGCGGCGGTGTAGTAGAGGTGGTCGTGCATGCCGACGAGGCCGGGGATCAGGGTGTGGCCCGAGAGCTCGATGATGGTGGCGCCCGCCGGCGGCTTCACTTCGCCGGCCCTTCCGACGGCGGTGATCCTCCCCTTCTCGATCACGACGGTCTGATCGTCCCGCGCCGGCCGGCCGGTGCCGTCGATCAGCTTGACGTGGGTCAGCGCGATCACCGGCGCGTCGGTGGCCAGCACGTCCTTGACCGCGCGACCCATCGAGTCGGCGCGCTGGGCGGCCGCGCCCGACCCGATGGCGGCGAGTCCGACCAGGGTCAGGTGGGGGAATCGAGGTGCACGCATAGGACCTCCGTCAGTGGGCCGAGAACGTCATCATCATGCCGGACTCGAGGTGCTCGGAAATGTGGCAGTGGGCCATCCACGTTCCGGGATTCGAGACTTCGAGAAGCAGGTCGGCCGTGCCACCGGCCGGCAGGAGAAAGGTATCCTTCCACGCCAGATTGGTGTTGCGGACGCCGTTTTGCGCCAGCACCAGGAAGCGCTGCCCGTGAAAGTGAATCGGATGCTGCATGGCGTGCAGCGTCGCCCGCAGGTTGGCGATCCGGATCCTGACCAGGTCGCCCACCTTGAACTCCCAGTGGATGTCCATGTTCTGCCGGCCGCTCCCCGGCTCTTCCAGAATCCAGCGCACCTCCGCGGAGGTGGAGTTCCAGTTCATCATCGGCATCGTGCCACTCCACTCGACCGGGTGGAAATAGACCGAGTCGAAGCGGAGGAACCGATCCACGGCGAACGGCAGGCCGTTCGCCTCCATGCGCACCACCAGGGCGCGATCCGGGGGCCGCTCGAACTGATCCCGGAATCGGTCGATGTCGGCGATGACGCCGGCGTGCTCGCGGATCGCGTTGAACGCCGCGCCGTAGTCCGGCCGCGCGAGCTGGTCCGTCACCCGGACCATGCCGAGCGTATCCACCTGGGAAAAGAAGCGGCCGAAGACGTGATCGATCGCGAGCACCCGGTTCTCGATCGCAAGCCTGCCCGGGTCCGGGAAGCGCACGGCGACGAGGTAACGTTCCGCGGGGGCCACGACCACGCTCTCGACCCACTCTTCGCGCTCGAAGTTGCTCAGGTCGGAGCCGAGCAGCTTGATCCGCGCTCCGCCGAACGAGACGTTGAAAGTGCGCGCATTCGAGATGTTGGTCAGCAGGAAGCGCACCACTTCGCCGCGGGCCGCCGTGAGCGACCAGTCGGTGCGGCCGTTCAGCAGCATCACGTTGCCGAAGCGCCCCATGAGCGCGTGGGTAGGACGCTCCGCGCCGTAGGGAAGCGGCCCCCGGTCGGTCAGCTCGAGGTCATCCAGCATCAGCACCTCTTCGCGATTGGCCGGACCGAGCTGAGCCTGGGTAGGCGTCACCAGCAGGTTTCCGTACAGGCCCAGGTCCCGGAGGATATCGTCGCGGCGGTGCGGGTGATACCAGAAGAGCCCGGCATCGGGGAGGTGCACCGTATAATCGAAGGCGCCGCCCGGCGGCACGGTTCCCTGCGTGACCCCGTCCGCGCCGTCGAACCGGTTAGCGAGCCGCACGCCGTGCCAATGCACGGTGCTCGGCCACTCGGTGTGATTCCGGAAACGGACCTGGATCGTGCTGCCCTGTTGGGCCCAGATCAAGGGACCGGGCACCTGACCGTTGTAGCCGTACCCGATGAACGACTGGCCCTTCACGGTCTGCCGCACCGGCCCGGCGGTGAGCACGAGCGTGTCGCCATTCCCGAGCCGGACGACTTGGCGGGGCCTCGCATCCGGGATGATGGCGGCCCGTTCCGCGGACGGGAGAAACGGGGTGGCCAGAGGAAACGGGAGCCGCATCTCGGCGGGCATCATCGCGAGACCGGCCGGCATCGGCGGATGAACCCAGGTGGTCGCGCCGCCGGCCGGAGCGCTTTCCCGATGGCCCGAGTGGTCGGTGACCTCCGCGCCCGAGGCACCTGCGGCCCCGGTGTCGGCCACGGGAGCCGCGCCGTAGAGAAACTGGGCCATGTCCGGCGGCTGCATCCGTGAGCTCGGTGAAAACCCCCGCAGCGCGACACGGCCGTCCGGCTCCTTCGCTTCGGGGGACGCTTCCGCCGTGATCAGGATCAGAAACTTCGGCCAGTCGATCGCGGGCAGGACGTAGCTCCCGTTTCCCACCGTGCCGAGCTTGCGGGTCGGATTGAGCTGCTGGGTGGCGATCCAGGCGATCCAGACCCGCGCCCCCTTGGAGAAGGCGGCCGGCTCCGGCAATCCGGCGATGCTGAGCAGCGGTGCGTACACCTGGAGCCCGTCTCGGGTCACGTTGACTCCGAAGGGGGAAGCCATGCGATTGAGCTCGAAGGTTGCGGTTACGCCCTCGAGCGCGGGGATGGGAACCAGCTCGACGCAGTAGAGGTCCCGACTGGGTCGCGGCGCCGTTCCGCCGCTGCCGCACGGCGTCTCCGGGGACTGGATCTGCGCGGAATTTGTCGCCGGGTGGCGCGAGTACGGCGTCGCCGAGATCGCCAGTGCAGCGGGCAGTGCCAGGAGGACGGCGCGGCGCATGGAGGAATTCTAGCCGCCGCCGGGGCGAAGCGCGATCTCGTTGGAGGGGCACCCCTTCGCCCGCGCCCACCAGGGGCAGCTCCTGCGCGCTGGCCGCTCGAGCAGGGGAGGGATACCTTCTGGCGAGCGTGACCGGCGTCCACCAGATTTCAGGTCCCCGTCCCATCGGTCCGACATGCACATCGAAACGCGGGTTATCGGGAGGAAGAGGCGACCTCTCGATGGCTGGGCGGTCCCGACTCCGCCGGGCTCCGGTGACGCCGACGGCGGGCTCACCTTGAGAGAGCTGATCGCGCGCATCGTCCGGGCCGAGGTCGCCAGCTTCGAGCGCCGCGAGCGGGCGCGACGATTCGTCCGGGTCCTCTCGGAGTCCGAGATCGAGGCCGGCGCGGTCCGGGGGAAAATCGATGCCGGCGGGCGCCCGTCTACCGGCCCGGTCGACGCGGAATCGGCCGTCGCCGCCGCCCTGCAGGGTTTCGAGGACGGGCTCTACCTGGTCATCCTCGACGGCGTCGAGCAGCGGGATCTCGATCGGCAGGTGTATCTCTCCCCGGAGAGCGAACTGGTGTTCCTCCGCCTGACCTTCCTCGCCGGGGCCTGACCGATGGATCAGGAGCGCGTGAAGGCTGAGCTTGCGGCGAGACAAACCCCCGGGGCCGTCGTGAAGCGGCTCGGCGGCCTGAAGCAGATGGCCTCGCTGCTCACCGGCGGTGGTCTGCCACGGCCGGTCCGTGCGCTCGTCGAGGAGGCCTTCTCGGCGACAGGATACGAGCGCAACCGGATCCTGGCGCGGCGGGACGAAGCCATCCTCGACGAGCTGACGAAGTACTCCCCGGAGGACTGGAAGTCCGCGATCAGAACTCTCCTCCCACACCTGCTGCCCAGCGCGGACGCGGCCTGCAGGACGCTCGCGTCGCGCCCGTACCAGACCGGTATCGCCCGGAAGCCCTTCCGCTGCCCTCGCTCGCGGGCCCAGCTGGCCAGGACGCGAGGGCGCTGGCTGTTGAACGTTACGGTGCTTCTCGGCGAGTACGATGCCGACATCACCTGGGTGGCCGAGTGGGCGGCACACCTCGCCAGCTGGTGGGGAGGAGCCGATCTGGGATGGCTCCTCGCCGGCGCGATCGACCTGGGCGGCCCGAGCGGGGCGCGGGTGGAGGAGATCCTCGAGGCGGCCGCCACCGGCGAGCATGAGACCGCGCAGATGGGCCGCCACGTGACGCAGGCCTTCCTCAGCTCCAGCAAGCCCGGATGCTGGGAGTTCGTGCAGAGGCTCCTCCTCTCGGCCCAGCGCCAGGAGGGCCTGCGGCAGGTGATCCTCGAGAGCATCGACGAGGCCCATCCCCAGGCCTTCCGGCGGTTCCTCAGGCTCATCCGGGAAGAGAATCTTTCCCGGTTCTCCGCGGTCGTGCGGGCAGCCGATGTCTGGTTCGGCTTCATGTGGGATGGCGCGAGCGCGGTCAAGGTGGATGCGCTGCTCGACCGGGTCCTGCTGTTCCTCGACGATCCGGCGGCGCGGCACGCTGCGCTCGACGAGAAAGACGCCGAGGTGGTCTACCTCGCGCTCTGGAGCATCGCGTTCGAGGATGTGGACGCCGCGATCGAGCCGGCCGGCGGGCTCCTCGCCTCTCCGTCCGAGGCGATCCGTTTCGTGGCCACCCACTTCCTGGTTCAATGCCTCTGGTCCAGCGCCGTCCCGCCGCTCGTGGATATGCTCGCCGATCCCGACCTCCGCGTCGCGGCGCGGGCGCTCGACATGTTCGGGACTCCTCCGGCGACGAAGGTGGACAAGGAACGGCTGTTCGACCAGGTCGAGCAGCTGCTCAAGCGGGTGCCGCAACGGAGCCAGATGCTCGATGCCCTCGTCTGGCCGTGGTGGAAGCGGAAACTCGAACGCTCGACGATCGCCGCCGTCCTGGCGAGCAACGCTTCGGCGGTTCCGGGTGAGCGGCTGCTCCCCTATGTGCCCGACCTCGATCCCGCGGCGCGGGCCGGGTTCATCCGGCGCGCCGCCGGCCTGAGGAAGCGCTGGGAGCCCGCCGATGAACGGAAACCGCGCAAGCTTTCCGCGGGGGAACGGACCGTGGCGCTCGGACTCCTGGGCGACCCTTCGGCCGACGTTCGCGAGGCCGCGTTCCAGGCGCTGCACTCCCTGCCGCTGCAGGCGGACGAAGTGGATCGCCTGATCGAGCTGCTAGGCAGAAGGCCCGGCGACCTCCGCAACGGTGCGCTGAAGCGGCTGAGGTCGCTGTCGGATTCGGAGCTGCTCGCGGCCGCCGAACGGCTGCTCTCGGACCCGGATGAGCTCCGCCGCCTGGCGGGGCTCGAATTGCTGAGGGACGCGGCGGAGGCCGGCCGGGTCGCCGCTCAGGCGCGGGATCGGATGCAGCGCTACACCACCGATCACCCGACGATGTCGGCCCAGGATCGGGCGCATGCGTCCGTGGTGCTCGGCGAGACGAAGCCCCTGCCGGGAAGGGATGACGCCCTCGGGCTGCTGGGTCCCGGCAAGCTCGCAAGCTGGCCCGCGGTGCGGCCCAGACAGGTAGAGGTCCAGAGTCCGGGCGCCCAGGCGAGTCTCGAGTCCCTCGCGCTCGTCGTCCTGGAGCGTCAGGGCACGGAAATCCGGACGCCCTCGGGGGAGATGAAGCATCTCGTCGAGTCCGTGGTCTGGACGTTCGGGCCCCGGAAGCGAGAGGATCTCGAGACGAGTGGCGCGGCGGTGCCGCTCGCCGCCGTCTGGCAATCCTGGCTCGGGACGCGACCCTCGAATCTTCGGGACCGGGACGGGTGCGAGTTCCTGAGGATCCTCCTGTCTGACGAGAATGGAACGCTCTGGAAGTCGGGGGCCCCGAAGCAGGTGGCTGGCATCGCCCAGTGGAGCGCCGGCACCCGGTTTCTTCGCGGCCTGTGCGAGTGGTGCGTCGCCTGGGAGCCGCCGGCCGGCGGGGTGGACTTCCTCCTCGATGGACTGGAAGACCGAATCGCAGGATTCACCAGCGGCGATTACCGAGGTATGAAGGCGGAGCGCGCTTCAGGTCCGATACACTACAGCGTCTACGGTGAACAGGACCCCCCTCACCGTCGGAGCGTCAACCTGGCGGAGCGCTGGCTCGGGCGGCTCCGCTGGTGGAGGGACCTCTTTCCCGCCTCCATTCAGCCCAGGCAGGCGATCCGCTTCTACGGTCTGCTCCGCTCCTTCGAGACCAGGTCCGGCGGATACCGGGCGCTCCGCCTGACCCTGGAGGACTTCCTGGGCACGTACCGGGCCGGTGCCGTCGGTGAGGTGGATTTTGTCGACCTTCTTGTCGGGCGATGGAGCTATCAACCGGGCTCCTCGATGCTGCGCTTCGCCTCGACCAGGAAGCCGGCGAAAGCTCTCGCGGAACACCCGGAGCTCCCGGCGGTGGTCGATCGCTGCCGAAGGCGGGTGGTGGAAATCGAGACGCAGCGCGGTGATCGCGAAACAGCCGCATCGGGCCTGGCGATGGAGCTCCGCTCGACCGGCGGCCTCGAAACGCTGGCCCGTGCGGTGCCCGCCCTGGGCAAGACCCACTTCGCCCGCCACTTCAGCTGGTCGGAATCGGGCGCCTCGCGGCAGGAAACGCTGAGCCACCTGGTCATCCGGAGCCTCCCTCGCGAGGAGGACACGGTCGAGGCGTTCGCGGCATGGGCGGCGGAAGCCGGCATCAGCGAGGCCCGTCTCGTCGAGCTGGCGGTCTACGCCCCGCAGTGGGCGCGGCATGTGAACCACGTTCTTGAGTGGCCGGGACTCGAGAGCGCCGTGTGGTGGTTCCAGGCACATACCAAGGATGACCGGTCGTGGCAGCTCCAGGAGATGAAGGCAGTATGGGCCGCGGAGGTGAGTGAGCGCACGCCGCTCTCGGCAATGGACCTGACCGAAGGCGCAGTGGACGTGGCCTGGTTCACGAAGATCCACGCGGAGCTGGGCCCGGAACGATTGAAGAAGCTGGACACCGCGGCCAAGTACGCGGCGAGTGCGGCCGGGCACACGCGAGCCCAGCTCTTCGCGCGGGCAATGGCGGGCGTCGTCGCGGGTGCGGAGATCACCGGCCGCATGGATGGGTCGCGCCATCAGGACTCGGTTCGGGCGCTCGGGCTTCTGCCGCTGGCCGCGGGCCGCGACGGGCAGGGCGACCTGCTCGAACGCTATCAGCGACTGGAGGAGTTCCGCCGGCAGTCCCGGAAGTTCGGCTCCCAGCGCCAGCAGAGTGAGAAGCGGGCCGTGACGATCGGGCTGGAGAATCTGGCGCGCACCGCGGGCTTCCGCGATCCGCAGCGACTCCAATGGGCCATGGAGCAGCAGGCGGTGGCCGATCTCGGCAAGGGTCCGCTGGTGGTGACGCGAGCCGAAGTGACCCTCACCCTGTCCATCGACGCGGAAGGTCAACCCGGGCTCAGCGTCGCCCGGAGCGGCAAGCCCCTCAAGGCCCTGCCGCCGGCGCTCAAGAAGGATGCCGGGGTCGAAGAGCTCCGGGGCCGCTACCAGGATCTCAAGCGACAGCGCTCCCGGGTACGCAACGCCCTCGAAGAGGCCATGTGCCGTGGGGACCGCTTCAGCGCGGGCGAGCTTCGGGGGCTCCTGGAGCACCCGATCCTGGCGCCGGGGCTCTCCCGGATCGTGTTCGTGGGCGATGGCGTGGCCGGCTATCTCGCGGAAGGTGGGCGTGCCCTGCGCGACCAAGGCGGCAAGCTTCAGCCCGTCTCTCCCGGCGAAGAGCTTCGCGTCGCCCACCCCCAGGACCTGCTCCTGCGCGGGGATTGGACGGCGTGGCAGCGGGAGTGTTACCGGGCGGAGCGGGTGCAGCCGTTCAAACAGCTGTTCCGGGAGCTCTACCCGATCACCGAGGCCGAGCGGGGGACCGAGCGGTCACGCCGGTACGCCGGTCACCAGGTGAACCCGCGGCAGGCCCTGGCCCTGCTCGGAGGGCGCGGCTGGGTCGCGCGCCCGGAGGAGGGCGTGAGCCGGACATTCCATGAGGAGGGATTGACGGCGCGGCTGGGGTTCCAGGAGGCGTTCTTTACGCCGGCGGACATCGAGGGACTCACGCTCGAAGAGGTGATCTTCACCCCGAAGGGCGAGTGGAAGGAGCTCGGTCTCGACGGCATTCCCGCCCGGCTCTTCAGTGAGACCATGCGCGACCTCGATCTCGTCGTAAGCGTGGCGCATCAGGGAGGTGTCGACCCCGAAGCCACCGCATCCACCGTCGAGATGCGGGCGGCCCTCATCCGCGAGACCTGTGAGCTGCTCGAGCTGGGCAACGTGGAGCTGCAGAAGCACCACGCCATGATCCACGGCTCCCTGGGCGCCTACTCGGTGCACCTGGGCAGTGCCGTGGCCATGCTGATGCCGGGGACGGCGCTTCCCATCGTCGCGGTCCACTCCCAGCACCGCGGGCGCCTGTTCCTGCCGTTCGCTGATGACGATCCCCGGACCGCCGAGGTGCTCTCCAAAGTGCTGCTGCTCGCCCGGGACGGCGAAATCCGCGACCCGAACATTCTCGAGTGGATCCGCGCGGCGTCATGAGCGTCGACAACGGCCCCCGCCGTTGACCGTTGACGCTGTTTCAGTCCCCCCGCGGTCCCCCCGCCGGAACAGGGATCTTGGGCGTTTCGGGCTCCGGCGTGAAATCCTCCCCCGGGTTGATGAACCGGTCGCGCTCCAGCCTGAACTGCTTGTCGTAGAGCTGCCGGTAGCGCCCGTCGAGGGCGAGCAGCTCGCGGTGGGTGCCCCGCTCGACGATCTCGCCCGCCTCCAGCACCAGGATCTGGTCGGCGCTCATGATGGTGGAGAGCCGGTGGGCGATGACGAAGGTGGTGCGGCCGGCGCGGAGGGCGCGGAGCCCGTCCTGGATCAGTGCCTCGCTCTCGCTGTCGAGGCTCGAGGTCGCCTCGTCGAGGAGCAGCACCGCGGGGTCGGCCAGGATCGCGCGGGCGATCGCCACCCGCTGGCGCTGGCCGCCGGAGAGCTTGACGCCGCGCTCCCCGACCACGGTCTGGTACTTCTCGGGAAACTGCGCGATGAACTCGTCGCAGTGGGCGATCCGGCTCACCGTGCGCACCTCCTCCAGCGTGGCGCCGGGCCGGGAGAAGCGGATGTTGTCCGCGATCGTCCCGTCGAAGAGGAAGTTGTCCTGCAGCACGATGCCGAGGTGGCCCCGGTAATCGCGGAGCCGGAGCGAGGCGAGGTCCCGCCCGTCGAGCAGCACCCGGCCCGCGCCCGGCCGGTTGAACGCCATCACCAGGCTCATGAGCGTGCTCTTCCCCGAGCCGCTCGAGCCCACCAGCGCGGTGGTGGAGCCCGCCGGCGCGTGGAAGCCCACGTGCTTCAGGACCGGCACGTCGGGCACGTAGGAAAAACTCACGTCCTCGAACGCCACGTCGCCGTTCACCCCGTCCACCGGGAGGCGCGCCGCGTCCTCGTCGTCCTCGGTGGTCATCTGCCGGAGCTCGCGGATCCGGTCGAGCCCCGCGAAGGCCTCGGTGATCTGGGTGCCGATCGAGGCGATCTGAATGAGCGGCGCCGCCATCATGCCGGTGAACATGACGTAGGTCACCAGGTCGCCCAGCGTCATCCGCCCGGCGATGATGTCCCGCCCGCCCAGCCAGATCATCACCGCGCCGATTGCGCCGACCACCACGCTGGAGAGCGCGGTCACGGCGCCGACGCCGGTCATGGTGGTGGCGACGTTCCGGAAGAGCTTGTGGATCCCCTTGGCGAAGACGTAGTCCTCCCGCCGCTCCGCCACGTACGACTTGACGATCCGGATGCCGCCCAGCGACTCGGTGAGCCGGCCGCTCACCGCCGCCATGATCTTGCTCCGCTCCCGGAAGATGGGGCGGAGCCTGGTGAAGGCGAGCGCCATCCCGCCGGCGAAGACGAGCAGGACGATGAGGGTTCCGGTGGTGAGCTGCCAGTTGATGTAGAAGAGCACGCCCAGGGCGATGACCGCGGTCACCAGCCCGCCCACCAGCTGCACCAGCCCGGTGCCCACCAGGTTGCGGATCCCCTCGGCATCGTTCATCACCCGGGAGAGCAGGATGCCGGTCTGGGTCGAATCGAAGAAGCGCACCGGAAGCCGGAGCACGTGCTCCTCGACATCCCGCCGCATGTCGGTGATGGCCCGCTGGGCCGCGATGCCGAGCACCCGCACCAGCGCGAAGGAGGTGGCCGCCTGCACCACGGTCGCCGCGATCACCGCGAGGGCGAGCGGCGTGAGCAGCCGGACCTCGCCGTTCTTGAGCACCCTGTCAATCAGGATCTTGGAGCTGGCCGGGAGCACCAGCCCCGCGAGGCGGTTCACCAGCATGATCGCCAGCCCGACCCCGAGCCGCCCCCGGTAGCGCCAGACGAGCTCCCGCGCCTCCCGCCAGACCACCGAGAGGGAGATCTTTTTCTTCTTCTTCTCGGGAACCGCCGGAACGGTCATCCCGGGCTCCTCCGCGCGGCGAGGGCCCGCTCGACCCGCTCGCGATAGTAGGCCAGGAGGGTCCGGCCCGTCTCGCACTGGGTCGCGATCCATTCCGTGTTCCGGAACGCCAGCGGAGAGCTGCGCTGGCGGAGCTCGGCGAGCCACGGCCGGATTTTGGCGAAGAGGAAGAGGCCCTCGCCGGCGAATTCGGCGAGGAAGTCGGGGTTCATGATTCCGTGCCGCGCCAGCCCGTAGGCCATTTCCCAGTAGCCGGCGACCTGCCGGAACGGCGCGTTGTGCGGGTCGTCGGGACGGGTGAGGGCCAGCAGCTCCTCTGCGCCGGCCGGCCAGAATTCGGCGGACAGCCAGCGCCGGGATTCGCGGAGCAGCGGCTCCCGGCGGAGATCGTAGAGGCGAAGCAGGAGCTCCGCGTCCTGATGGTCCGGCGCGTCCTTGATCTCGGTGCCGCGCACGCTGGGAATCGGAAAGCCGGTCATCGCATCCCCCGGGGACCTTGAAGTGAACCCGCCGCGCCCCGCACCCGCCGCTCCGGAGGGCTCACGGGGCAGCCTCCACGCCGATGCCGCGAAGGAAGAGATCCACGTAGTGCGCGATCGTCCGCGACGGCTCGGACCGATAGCCGGAAGGCAGGATGTCGCGGCTCATCGCGTCGGCGAAGAGGCACCCCATCAGCATCGCGGTCGCCGCGGCGGTGTCGAGCCCGGCCGCGGCGAGGCCCGCGGCGCGGAGCCGCTCGAGGTACCCGGCGAGGTCGCGCCCCGCGCAAGCGGTGGGAAGATTCTCGCGGGGGAAGAGCTCGGGGTGGGCCCCGATCTCCCCCATCGCGGTGCGAATCACCCCGCGGCGCTTCCAGAGCTCCCGCCAGGTGAGCCGCGCCCACTCCAGCAGCTCGGCCCTGGGATCGGCCGGCGCCTCCGGGAGGGTGGTCCGCCGGGGCTCTCCGCAGGCGCAGTGGATCGCCTCATGGAGGAGGGCGGTCTTCGATCCGAACCGGCGGAAGAGGGTGACCTCGTTGACGCCGGCGCGCCGGGCGATCTGCCTGGTGGTCGTGCCCCGGAAGCCGGTCTCCGCGTAGAGCCGGGAGGCGGCCTTGAGGATGCGGTTGCGGAGGTCCATGGGGACGGAAACTAGACGGAGCCGGCGGCGCCGTGCAAGCGAGTGCTTGCACGCCGGCCGGGTCCGCCCCCGCCCGCGGCGGAGGGGTGCGATGAGCCGTCGGGCTCGATTATGATGAGGGCATGGCTTGGAGACTGCGCGCCCCGCGGAGCGGCCGGGGCGTCCGCGCGGCGGCCGTCCTGGCGGCGACGCTCGCCCTCATCGGCTGCCGGCCGGAATCGAGGCCGCGGGATGCCCCCGCCCTGGTCGCAGGCCGAACGCTCGCGCCGGGCTCGTCGGTGGCGATCCTCACCGACGCCGCGGTGGTCGCCTTCTGGCTCACCTCCGCCGACACGATCCCCACGGAGGCGCGCCGCCGCGTCCGGGAGGAATTCCGGCGCTCCAATCAGGCGATCGCCGGGTATCTCTCGGATACCGACGTCGGGATCGTCGCCACGGTGAACGACACCGTGATGGTGCAGCTCCAGAACGGCGCGCGGCGCCTGGTGATGCTCTCGGGACTCGACTTTCCCTACGGATACCTCTTCGTCGAGCCGGGGTACGCCGAGGAGTTCCACACCGGTCTGGTCGGGGATGACGCCCTCGAGTCCGCGATTGACGACTACTTCGGGCTGGAGGACGACACCCCGGAGCCGCGGCACCGCATCGCGGCGGCGGACGGCGCGCCCGGAGCCGAGGCGTGGCGAGCCCGGAGGGCGCGGGCTCGCTTCGCTCAGCGGCTCGGGCTCCACCCGGGGCCGCGCACGATCCGGCCCGGCTTGGCGCCGGTGTGCCGGCCGTCCCGCACCACCAGCGTCCCGTTCACGAAGACGTACCTGATGCCCACCGAGACCTGGTGGGGCTGCTCGTAGGTGGCCCGGTCGGCCACCGTCGCGGGATCGAAGACCACCACGTCGGCATGGAACCCCGGGCGCAGTAACCCGCGATCGGGAATCGAGAGCCTGGTCGCCACGGCCGAGGTCATCTTCCGGACGGCGTCCTCCAGGGTGAGGACGTGCTCCTCGCGCACGTACTTGCCGAGGATGCGGGGATAGTTCCCGTAGGCGCGGGGGTGGGTGAGGCCCTGCGGATGCTCCGGGTCGTTGCCGTCGGCGTCGGTTCCGATCTTCATCCAC
>DASYRI010000149.1:0-52120 GCA_036004545.1 Gemmatimonadales bacterium | reverse complement strand
CCTCCGCCATCCGGGTGTAGGGATCGCGGTTCCGGCTCCGGGCCGCGGTTTTGGGCGGCGTGCCGAGGGTCATGTCCATCGCGGCCGGCTCTCTCACGATCAGCGCGTCCAGCGTGGGCCCTGCGGTCTTGACCACCGCGCCCTGGCCGCCGATGAGCGTTGCGTCCGCCGGGGCGATGTACATGCTGGTGACTCCGCCCGAGAGCGCCTCCTTGTTCCTGAGCGGGCCCGTCTGCCCCGACCCGAACGTGCCGAACGGGTTGTAGCTCTCGAAGGCCCGGGATTGTGGCGTGATGGTCTCGGTGGCGTCGTTCTGGTCCGACGGGTCGATGCCGACGTTGGTCATCGCGTCGATCACTCCCGGCATCACGAACTTGCCGGCGGCCTCCACGATCTCCGCGCCGCTGGGGATCTCCACCCGCGCGCCCACCGCCACGATCTTCCCTCCGCGCATGACCACGGTTCCGTTGGGGATCGGCGCGCCGCTGACCGGCAGCACCGTCCCGCCGCGGATAGCGATGGCCCGATCTGCTTGCGCGCTGGAGAGCCTGGGACCGAGCAGGAGGCAGACCAGGCTGAAGAGGCGGAACGCCCCGACGCTCATGGAAGCTCGCATGGGCTCACTTCTCCTTCTCGTCGGTGCGGCGGTCGTAGATCACCGCGCCGTTGCCGAACACCAGGTCGACCCTGCTCTTGGGCTCGAACCAGGGCCCGTTGAACACCACGAAGTCCGCGTCCTTGCCCGGCTCCAGGCTTCCCACCCGTTCGCCCACCCGGGCGATCTGGGCCGCGTTCAAGGTCACCGTCTTGAGCGCCTCCTCCTCGGGGATGCCGTAGCGCATGGCCATCGCGGCGCAGAGGCGGAGCCACTTCTGGCTGATGACCGGCGCGTCGGTGTGCATCGCGATCTTGACCCCGGCCTTCCAGAGAATGTAGGGGCCGGCCATCGCGTCTTCGGAAAGCCCGATCCGGTCCCCCAGCGGCAGCACCACCGCCGAGACGCCCCGTTTGGCGACCTCCGCAGCCACCTTGTACGCTTCGGTCGAATGGTGGAGCGTCAGGTCGAAGCCGAACTCGTCCTTGAGCCGGAGGATGGTCATCACGTCGGTGGCCGAGTGCACGTGGGCCCGGACGTAGGTTTTGTGGGCGAGCACCTCGGCCATCGCCTCGTAGCCCAGGTCCCGTGCCGGCGGGCTCCCCTTGCGCCCGTCATCCTCCCACTTCTTCCGCGCGGCCACGTATTCCAGGGTCTTGATGAGGTAGGCGCGGTAGTTGGCCGCGACCCCCATCGTGGTGGTGGGGTAGCGCTCCCGCGACTTGGCCCCCATGGCGAACTTCATCCCGCCTTCTTCCAGCAACAGCCGCCGCGAGAGGTCCCGGCCGCCGAAGGTCTTGATCACGATCGCCATGCCGCTGACGTTCTCGCCGCTCCCCGGCCCGGTCACGATGGTGGTCACGCCCCCCTGGACCGCGTCCTTCCAGTCGGGGTCGTCGAGGTCGAGGGCATCCATGAACCGATGCTGCGGCCCGATCACCATCGGCGCATCGTTCAGATCGGTGGATTTGGCGCCGATGTGGGAGTGGTTCTCCACCAGGCCGGGGACGATGTGCTTCCCGGCGGCGTCGTACACGATGGCGCCAGCGGGGATCGGCACATTGGCCCCCACCGCCACGATCTTCCCGCCGCGGGCCACCAGCGTGCCGTTGGGGATCGGCGCGCCCGCGGCGGTATGGATGGTCGCGCCGCGGACCGCGATGACCGTGTCGGTTCCCTGGCTCGCCGCGGCGCCGTGCCCCGCGGCGAGGCCGAGGAGCAGCAAGGCCGGGTTGCTCATCTCGCCCAGACTCCTGGATGCGATTCGGTTTGCTGAAGTGAACGCCGCAATATGTCCTGGCCCGGTCCGCCGCGCCACGGGGGGAGACAGTGCAAAGTTCAGGGTTCAGGATGCTTGGTGCTCGCTTGAAACGCACCCCGCACCCTGCACCCTGTACCTCCTCCGGGGACCGCTCCGGCTCGAGCGTCGGGTTGCCCGGACCGGCGCCGGCTGGGGCGGTTCGCCGTCCGGCCGGGGTGGCCGCCGTTAGGTTTCTGATGTCATGCACCCCTCTCGCGACCACCATCTCCCGCTCGATCCCGGCGCGTACCGGCAGGCCGAACACCCGCGCGGCCGGGTGATCGTGATCGCCCCCACCCGCGCGGCCTGCGAAACCATCGAGCTGGCGCTCGGGACCGAGGTCGAGACCCTGCTCCAGCGCAAGCACGGGCCGGCGCTCTACCAGTGGGCGGCCGCGGGGAAGCCGTTCGGCATCGTGGCCGGGACCGGCACCGGGAAGACCCTCGGCATCCGTCCCATTGCCCAGGCGATTCTCGGGGAGTCGCTCCGCTACGGGGTGGTGAACCGGGAGCGGGAGGCGACGCCGGCGACGCCGACCTGGAACGTGGTCATCGTCACCACCGGCATCGCGCGGCGGTGGTTCCAGGACGATCTCATCACCGGGCGGGACACCCTCGTCGTGGACGAGATCCACCAGACCTCGGCCGAGCTGGAGCTCTGCCTCGCGCTCGGCAAACGCGCGGGGTGCCGCTTCATCTGGCTCTCCGCCACCGTGGACCCGTCGTTCTACGCCAGGTACCTGGGGAGCGCGGAGGTCCTGGAAACCAGCGCATTCGACCCGGCGCTCCGCGCCAGGGTGAGCGTGGTCCCCAAGGACGTGGAGGAGTTCCTCGACGACCGGTATCTCCGCCACGTGATCCGGGAGCGCCGCGGCGTGGCGGTGTTCGTCCCCACCCGTGCCGAGGTGGAGCGGCTCGCCACCGACCTGGGCGAGCGGTGGGCCAGACTGTCGGCGGCGTTCTACCATGGCGGCGAGCCGATCCGGGTCATCCGCCCCTTCCTCGAGGGCACGGTGGAGAAGCCGTTCCTCCTGGCGATGACCGCCGCGGGGCAGTCGGCGCTCAACCTCCCGGGGCTCGACACGGTGGTGATCTACGACGCGCGCTACGGCAACGTGGTGGACCGGGGCCGCAACGTGCTCCACCGGATGTATCTCGGCGCCAACGAGATCCTCCAGATGGCGGGTCGGGTGCACGGGCGGGTGCCGAGCGGCGAGGTCACGATCCTCTCCGACCGGCCGCTCGACTTCGAGGCCCTCCGCCCGGGGCCGCCGGAGTTCCAGCTGGCGGGCGACGCGGAGCGGGTGGCGCTCACCTGCGCCGCGCTGGGCGTGGACGCGCGCGACCTGGACCTTCCCGTGCCGCTCGACCGGACGGCGTACCGCCGCGCGGTGGAGCTCCTCACTTCGCGGGGGCTCGTCGCCGGCGGGCGGCTCACCGATTATGGCCGCGAGGTCGAGGCGATGCCGGTGGAGCGGCCGTGGGCCGAGCTGCTGGTGGGGGCCGGGCCGGAGCTCATGCCGGTGGTCGCGGTCGCGTCCAACATCGAATCGCTCCACCGGATGACCCGCGAGGAGCGCGACCTGCACGGCGTCGTGGCGCAGGGGAGCGATCATCTCACGGCCTACAATCTCTACGCCGAGGCGGTGAATCAGCACGGATCGCTCGGGGAGGTGTACGGCCTTCCCCGCCACATCTTCGACGAGGGGCTCGAGGAGTGGGGGGAGCGGCGCGGCGTCCTGATCAAGGCGATCGAGGACGCCGCGATGGGCATGGCGTCGGTCTACCGCTCGCTCGAGCTCGGGCTCCCTGCAGCGCTCCCGTACGCCGGCCGTGACCTCCGGCAGCGGTTCGCCGATCTCCTGGCCCGGGTGATGCCCTTCGACCTGGTGATCGACGAGCACACCGCCGACGGGCAGGAGGTCCGGGTGTCCAAGACATCGGTGGCCGGAACCTGGGGCGCGGTGGCAGGCTCGATCCGGTACTTCGCCGACCGGTTCGGCGTGCCGCGCGCCTCGGTGGAGGGCACCACGCTCTCCTACGAGCTGGTGCGCCGGCATGCCACGCTTGGCCCGACCACGATCGTGCTGAGCGGGCCCCGCAAGCACCAGCAGCTCGCCGCCTCGCGGCGGCTCAGCTACTTCGGCTTCGAGCTGGAAACGGTGGTGGAGCCGCTCAACGACGGGATCCCCGACGGGCTCCTGGAGCCCGCCCGCGATGCACTCACGGTGGCCCTGCTGGCGGGGGAGACGACCCACCCCGACCAGGGCCGGATCCGCCGCGCCGCCGCGAGCTTGAGGAGCTGGTGGCTCCGCTCGGGCGGGACGCTCGACGTCGCTTCGGAGGAAGCGATCCGGGGACGAGTGCGCGCCCAGCTCGAGCGGACGCGGAGCTGGAAGGAATTCCTGGAGACGCCGCTCGCTCTCGAGCCCGAGGCCCTGGTGCCGGATGGCGTCCGGCACCGGCTCGACGCGCTCCCGGGCATGGTGCGCCTCCGCGGCGACGCGACGCCTCTCGAGTACGAAGTGGACGGTGGGCAGGGCGTGGTGCGGGTGATGCTCCGGGAAGGGCAGGCGCGCCGCCTCACCCCTGGCGAGCTCCCCGAGCTGGACCGGCCGATCCGGTTCGCCGTGGTGCGGGGCGGGGATCCGACGCTCCGCGCGGGGACCCTCGCCGAGCTCAGGGAGCTGCTCCGGCGGCCGCGGGTGCGGGGGCAGGTCCGCCGGACCCGTCCCCCGCCGAGGCGCGGCGGGCGGCGCCGCTAACCCGGCGAGTCGGTGGGGGGACGCGACCGGCAAGGTGGCGGAGCGGGCGGGACCGGTCTAGGTTTCCCGCGCTTCAGGAGCCATCTCCCGTGACCATCTCGCTGCCCGACCGCATCCCGCTCGACGCCATCAAACAGGCCCGCCAGCGGATCAAGGACTCGGCGGTGCGCACCCCGCTGGTCCGACTCCCGTACGAGGGCCCGCGCGAAATCTGGCTCAAGCTGGAGACGCTGCAGCCGGTCGGATCCTTCAAGATCCGGGGCGCCCGGAGCGCCATCGGCGCACTGGACGACGCCAGGCTGCGCAAGGGGATCTACACCGCCAGCGCGGGGAACATGGCGCTCGGCCTCGCGTATTGCGCCCGGGAGCGGAACCTCCCCTTCACGGCGATCGTGCCGGAGGACGCGCCCGCGATCAAGCTCGCGGCCCTCACGCGGCTGGGCGCCCGGATCGTGCCGGTACCGTTCGAGCGCTGGTGGAACGTGCTGCTGGAGCACCGCTACGACGGCGTGGAGGGCCAGTTCATCCATCCGGTGTCGGACCTCGCGGTGATGGCGGGGAACGGCACGATCGCCACCGAGATCCTGGAGGATCTGCCGCACGTCGAGAAGGTGTTCGTGCCGTTCGGCGGGGGCGGACTCGCCTGCGGGATCGCGAGCGCGCTCAAGGCGCTCGAGCCGGGGGCGCGGGTTATCGGGTGCGAGGTCGACACGGCGCATCCGCTCACCACGTCGCTCGAGGCCGGGTCGCCGCAGACGGTCCCCCACGCGCGGAGCTTCGTGGACGGCATCGGCGCCGGGGGAATCCTTCCCGAGATGTGGCCGCTCGTCAAGGGGCTCATCGAGGGCGCGGTGGTCGTCTCGCTCGAGGAGACGGCCGACGCCATCCGGATCCTGGTGGAACGGATGCGGGTGGTGGCCGAGGGCGCCGGGGCCGTCCCGCTCGCGGCCGCGCTCTCCGGCAGGGCGGGGGGCGGTACCATGTGCTGCGTGATTTCCGGCGGGAACATTGACCCGGCTCGACTGGCGGCGATCCTGACCCGGTCGCCCGGCGCCACCGAGGCGGGCCCGGCCCCGGCCCCGGTCACGGCGGCCTGACTGTCGCCTCCGGCCTCCCCCCCGGCTTCCACTCCGGTTTCGGACCATCCGCCAGGAGCCGCACCGCGCGCGCGGCGGCCCGAATCACGGCGGCCAGGTGCACCGAGTCGATGCCCGCGACCTCGTCGCTCGGGCGATGATAGTCGGCGTGAAGGTTGAAGCTCGCGAGCGTGTGAGCGACGATGCCGCGCCGCGCGAAGGCGATGTTGTCGCTTCGCTCGAAGAATTCCTGGTCCGGGCGGGGATCGGGCACGATGGGGATTCCCGCGGCGGCGAACATCTCTCCCATGGTCGAGCGCGGGTAGCCGGTCAGCCACGCCCGGCCCCGGCCGCTGGCCAGCGAGTCCGGCCGTCCGATCATCTCGATCTCCAGGTCCGCGACCATCCGCCCGAGCGGGCGGGCGGGGTGTTCGATGAACCAGCGGGTGCCGAGCAGCCCGAACTCCTCGCCGGTCATCGCGGCGAACATCACGCTGCGCCGGGGCCGGGCCGGGCCCGCGAGATCGCGCGCGATGCCGAGCACGGCGACCACGCCGGAGGCGTCGTCGTCGGCCCCGTTGCAGATGCTGTCCGCGCCCATCGGCCGGCAGGCATTGATCGGGTCCCCCGCGGCGCCGAGGTGATCGTAGTGGGCGCCCACCAGGACAAACTCGTCCCGGACCGTCGCATCGGCGCCGGGGAGGAGGCCCAGCAGGTTCACGCCGAGGAGGCGCCGGGCGGCGGGGGCGGTGTCGCGCTCGGCGAAGCTCGACACCAGCGCGGGGAACAGGCGTCCGCTCTGAGCGGCGCGGAGGACCAACGGGACCCGCTGAAAGTACCCGCTGTCGCCGGCGGGCTCGAGCCCCGCCAGCTTCATTTGCCGCGCGATGATCGCCGCGGCCCTGCCCGCGCCGGGCATGCCCGTCATCCGGCCGCGGAGCGAGTCGTCGGCGAGCTGTCCGAGGAGCGTCGCCGCGTCGTACGGGGTGAGGGCCGGGGGCGGAGCGGGCGCCGCGGGTTCGCGCGAGGCGCGGGAGCAGGCCAGGACGAGAAGAATCGGGAGACCCCGGATGACGGGTCCCGCACCCCGCGGCGGCGCGTTGCGGTGCGAACGCATGCCATGCAATATGGACGGAGGAGCGGCGCCCGAAACCCCGGGTCCGCCGCCCCGGCTCCCCGGCCACGTCACGGAGGTTCATCATGAGGCTCGGCACTGGAACGGTCCGACTCGCCTTCCTCGTCACGACTGCCACGTTGATCGGCCTTGATGGCTGCGCCACCAAGTCGCAGACCGGGGCCGTCGTCGGCGCCGCGGGAGGCGCCGTCGTCGGCGCGGTGGTCGGCAAGGCCGCCGGATCGACCGCCAAGGGCGCCATCATCGGCGCCGTCGTCGGCGGAGCGGCCGGCGCGATCATCGGCCACGAGATGGACAAGCAGGCGAACGAGCTGAAGCAGAACATCAAGGGCGCCAGGGTGGAGCGGGTCGGGGAAGGGATTCAAATCACCTTCGAGTCCGGCCTGCTCTACGATTTCGACTCCGACGTCGTGCGGCCGGCGGCGCAGGTGAACCTGCGCGAGCTGGCCAGCAGCCTGGACAAGTATCCGGGCTCCGACCTGTTGATCGTGGGGCACACCGATCAGGTCGGCTCGGCCGGCTACAACCAGTCCCTCTCGGAGCGCCGGGCGTCCGCAGCCGCCAACTACCTGGTGTCGCAGGGGGTGCGGCGCGCGCGGATGTCGACCCGCGGCATGGGCGAGACCGAGCCGGTCGCCAGCAACGAGACCGAGGCGGGCCGGCAGCAGAATCGCCGGGTCGAGGTGGCGATCTACGCCAGCGAGGCGTACCGCGCGGAGGTGGCCAGGCGGGCGCAGCCGTAGTCCCGTGCCGGCGCTCCGGCTGCCGCATCCGCTCGTCCTCCTGCTCGCCGGCGTCCTGGTGGCGGCGGCGCTCACCCACGTGCTGGCGCCGGGCCAGTACGAGCGGCGGGACGATCCCGCCACCGGGCGCAGCGTGGTCGTGGCCGGGACGTATCACCCGGTGGAGCCGGCGCCGGTCGGCGCCTTCGCCGCGTTCGTCGCGGTGCCGCGGGGGGTGGGGGCCGCGAGTGAGATCGTGGTCCTCATCCTCCTCGTGGGCGGGGTGTGGACGGTGGTGGATCGCGCGGGGACGCTGCGGCGGGTGGTGGAGTGGCTCACCGCGCGCTTCGCCCGGCGCAGCCACCTGGTCATCGCGATCGTCTGCCTCGCCTTTGCCGCGGGGGGTGCGCTCGAGAACATGCAGGAGGAGATCATCCCGCTGGTGCCGGTGCTGCTGGTGCTGGCGCGCGGGTTAGGCTTCGACGCCGTGACGGTGGCGGCGATGAGCGCCGGCGCGGCGATGGTGGGGAGCGCCTTCAGCCAGCTCAATCCCTTCCAGGCCGGGATCGCGCTCAAGCTGGCCCAGCTCCCGCTCCTCTCCGGCGCGCCGCTCCGAACCGGGCTCCTCGCCGTGGCGCTGGGCCTCTGGATCTGGTGGACGATCCGCTACGCCGAGCGGAATCGGATCGCGCCGGCGCCGGTCGGCGCCGGGGAGGGGCCGCCGGTCGAGGCGGGGGCGGGCCGGTTCGGCGCCCGCCACGGCGCGATCCTGGCGCTGGTCGCCGCCCCGTTCGTTGCCTACCTCGTGGGCGTGACCCGCTGGGGCTGGGGCTTCAACGAGCTCGGCGCCGCCTTCCTGATCGCCGCGCTCGCTGTGGGTCTGGTGGGGCGGCTCGGCCTCCAGGGGACGGTGGAGGCGTATCTCGAGGGGATCCGCTCGGTGGTGGGGGCGGCGATGCTGGTGGGCGTGGCGCGGGCGATCTCGCTGGTGCTCGAGGATGGCCGGGTGATCGACACCATCCTGCAGGGGCTCGCGGCGCCGCTCGCCCACGCCCCGCGCGGCCTCGCCCCCGTGCTCATGGTGCCGGTGCACGCCATGGTACACATTCCGGTGCCGAGCGTCTCCGGCCAGGCGGTGCTCACCATGCCGGTGATGGTGCCCATGGCCGACCTGCTCGGCTTCTCCCGCCAGGCGGTGGTGCTCGCCTACGAGACGGGCGCGGGGCTCACCGAGCTCTGGACGCCGACCAACGGCGCGCTCATGGCGGTGCTGCTCGCCGCGGGCGCGCCGTTCGGGAAGTGGCTCCGATTCGCGATGCCGAAAGTGCTCGCGCTCGGCGCCGTGGGCACGGTCGGCGTGCTGCTGGCGCTCGCGACGTAACCCGCGGGCGCCGCGCGGCGGCGGTCAGTGACCGACGTGGCCGCCGTCCACCTGCCCGCGGATCTCTCCTCCCGGGAAGTCGCCGGGGCCGGTATTGGTGCCGTCCACTCCGTCGTTGGTGTGCACGTTGACGTAGGCGTTGCCGGCCTGGATCGCGGCGATGAGGTCGGCGAGCGTCCCGCCGAGCAGCGGGCCGATCAGGTCCGCCGCCGTGATGGTTCCCTCGGCGAGCACTCCGTCCGTCCGGCCTCCACCGGACGCGGCGGGGCCGAAGAGGAAGACGACGATTTGTCCGTTGACGCCGACCGCCCCGAGATGGATGTGGGAGGCGACCACGTTCTCGATGTTCGAGACCATCAGGCGGTAGCCGAGCTCGGTGCCGTCGGCGTTCAGGTGGAAGATCGCCTCGCCCTGGCCCGGGCTCGGGCGGGCGGGCACCTCCTCCTCGCCGTGCGCGTGGGCCACGAAGTTGAGCGCGTTGTCCGGCACCGACCCGGCCGACGTCACCACGATCCCGGCGCGGGCATCCGTGCCGGTCGGCGTTGGGGCGGACTCCGAGCAGGACGCGAGCAGCAGGGCGAGAGCGGCGGCGGGCAGGCGTAGCGACATAGGGCACCCTGGCGGAATAGGTGGGGCTCCCAAGCTACCCCGCTCACCGCGATGCCGGAAGAGTGCCGCGACGCTGTCCGAAATCCGGACGAGGAGGCCGCGCCGGGCTAGCGTCCGTAGGCCTGGAACAGCACCAGCAGCCCGACCAGCGCGGCGAGCGCCACGCTATGGAAGAAGACGTAGCGCAGGATGGCCCCCTCGTGGCCCTCGAACCGGGTCACCGTGCTTGCCACCACGATGCTCTGGGCATCGATCATCTTGCCCATCACCCCGCCGGAGGAATTCGCCGCCGCCATGAGCGTCGGGTCGAGGCCGAGCTGGCGCGCGGTGATGGTCTGCAGGCTCCCGAAGAGCACGTTGGAGGAAGTGTCGGAGCCGGTGAGCGCCACGCCGAGCCAGCCGAGCAGCGTGCCGAAGAAGGGATAGAGCAGGCCGCTCCGCGCGAAGGCGAGGCCGAGGATGGCATCGAGCCCCGCGTAGCGGCAGAGGTATCCGATCGCGAGCATCAGCGCGATGGTGAGGAGCGAGTGCCGGGCGAGCCGGAGCGCGCCGAGCCAGGTGCGGCCCAGCTCGCGGAGGCCGTAGCCGAGGAATGCGGCGGTGATGAGGGCCGCGAGCAGGATGCTGCTCCCCGTGGCGGAGAGCCAGTTGAGGGTGAACACCGCGGGCTCCGCGGCCGCGGCCGCCACGACCGGCGGCACCCGCTCGATGAGATTGTGGAGGCCGGCCAGCTGGAGCTTCGGCGCGGACATGCCGTTGAGCAGGTTTTTGACCGCGGGGAGTCCCCAGAGGAAGACCAGCGTGGTGAGCACGATCCAGGGGGCCCAGGCGAGTCGCGGCGTGGCGGTCGGCTCCGCGCTCGTGGCGGGCTCCCTTCGCGCGCCAGAGGGCGTCGCCACCGGCGTACCGCCGAAGACATCGGGAGACGCCCAGTGCGCGCTGCTGGAGCCCACCGCTTCGCGCTCCGCCGCGGCGGCCTCCCGCTGCGTCGCAGTACCGCCTGGTTTCCAGACTCTCAAGAACAACACCAGCGCCCCCATCGAGCACGCCGCGGCGACGATGTCCACCAGCCACGGGCCGTGCAGCGTGGAGACCAGAAACTGGGGAACCGCGAAGCTCACCCCCGCGACCAGCACCGCCGGCCACACTTCGAGCGTGCGCCGCCAGCCCGCGTAGGCCCACACCAGCCAGAACGGGACGATGAGCGAGAACACCGGCAGCTGGTGGCCGACCTGCGCGCTCAGCGCGTGGAGGTCGAGCCCGGTGACGCCCTGCAGCGCGATGATCGGAGTGCCGAGCGCGCCGAACGCCACCGGCGCGGTGTTGGCGATGAGGGAAAGGCCCGACGCCTCGAGCGGCCCGAAGCCGAGTGCGATGAGAATCCCGCCGGTCACCGCCACCGGCGTCCCGAATCCCGCGGCGCCCTCCATGAACGCCCCGAAGGAGAACGCGACCAGCAGGAGCTGGAGCCGCCGGTCGTCGGTGACCCCGGCCACGCCGCGGCGGAGCGCATCGAGCAGCCCGCGCTGCTCCACCAGCCGGTAGAGGAAGAGCACGTTGAGGACGATCCAGCCGATCGGAAAGAGCCCGTAGGCCGCGCCGAGGACGGCGCTCCGGAGCGCCATGCCCGCCGGCATGCCGACCGCGGCGATCGCCACGGCAAGCGCGGCCCCGAGGCCGACCAGCGCCGCGAGGTGGGCTCGGAGCCTGAGCCACGCCAGCGAGCCGAGCAGCGCCACGATCGGCAGCGCTGCGACCGCCGTCGAGAGCAGCGGGGAGCCCAGCGGGTCGTACCGCTGGGCCCAGGTCATGCCAGGAGATCGGGCGAGATGTCCGTGAGGCGGGGCGTGCCGGCGAGCGCCATGGCCAGATCGAGCTCGTCCCGGAGCAGCTCGAGCACGCGGCGGGCCCCGGCCTCGCCGTCGAGGGCGAGGCCCCAGAGGACCGGCCGGCCGACCATCACCGCGCGCGCGCCGAGCGCCAGCGCCTTGAGCACGTCGGTGCCGCGACGGATGCCGCCGTCCACCATCACCAGCGCCTCGTTCCCCACCTCCGCGACGATTGCCGGCAGCGCCTCGAGCGAGGGAATCGCGGTGTCGAGCTGGCGGCCGCCGTGATTCGACACGACGATGCCGCCCGCGCCGGCGCTCACCGCGCGCCGGGCGTCGTCGGCGCGGACCACGCCCTTGAGGATCAGCGGCAGCTCCGAAAGGCCGCGAAGCCACTCGAGGTCCTTCCAGGTGAACCCGGGGTCGCGCATCGTCCGGATGAAGTCGGCCAGTCCGGACGCCTCGCCCGGCCGCTGGAGCGGGCCGCTCCGTTCCGGCGTGAAGTTCACCACCCGGAGCTCCGGCGGCAGGCTGAACCCGTTCCGCTCGTCCCGCTCGCGGCGGCCGATCTCCGCCACGTCCACGGTGAGCACGAGTGCGCTGTACCCCGCGGCCGCGGCCCGCCGCACCAGCTCCGCGGTGAGGCCGCGGTCCTGGTTCACATAGAGCTGGAACCAGAGCGGGCCGGTGGCGGCGGCGCGGATCTCCTCGATCGAGACCGTGGCGAACGTGCTCGCGGTCATGATCATGCCGAGCCCCGCCGCGGCGCGCGCGGTGGCCAGCTCGCCGTCGGCGTGGGCGAGGCGCTGGAACGCCATCGGCGCCACCACGATGGGCGCGTCCACCCGGCTGCCGAGGAGCGTGGTCGCGAGGTCGCGCTGGCTCACGTCCACCAGCACGCGATAGCGGAGCGCGAGCGCGTCGAAGGCGCGCCGATTGGCGCCGAGGGTGATCTCGTCGTTGGCGCCGCCGGCTATGTAGTCGTAGATCCTGGCCGGGAGCTTCTCCCGGGCGAGCGCCTCCGCTTCGTGGAGATTGAGGAAGGGCATGCGCGAAGCTACCGCACCACGAGGCCCACGCGCAGGGGGAGCGGAAGCCGGACCCACCGTGCCGGCGCCAGCGCGCTCCCGCCCACCACGCTGCCCACCAGGCCGCCGAGCAGCGCGCCCCAGACCACGTTCGAGTATCCCGAGCCCCGGCTCGGGTCGCCGCTGCAGTTGGTCGCGCCCGGGCGGGTGGCTTCGCAGGGCATGAGCGCGCCGATCCCCGCTCCCGCGGCGATGCCGAGCGCGCCGCCCAGCAGCATGCCCTTCAGCTGATTGCGTCCGAGGCGGAGCTCGAGCCGTGCCATCGTCGCGTAGGGGTACGGATCGAGTGTCGTCATGCCGCGCCGGAGATAGAGGGTGTCGGGCGCGACCATGGCCACGGTGCCGGTGAGCGGCCGCGCGCCCGCCGCCCGGGGTGTGATCCGGACCCGGGCCCCCTCGATGAGCCCGGACCAGGAGTCTCGTTGCGCCGCGGCCGCGTGCGCGGTGGCGAGCAGTACGACGGTAACCAGCGCGCCGGTGCGCATCGTGAAACCTCCCGGGAGTGATGCCGTACGGGTGCGGCCGCCGACCGGCGGCGGACCCCCGAAGTTGCGGTGCCCATCTACCGGACCGAATCTACAGCATGCCGGGTGACCCGTCTCCCACCTTCCTCGCGTTGCAGACCGCGCTGGCCGGGCGCTATGCGCTGGAGCGCGAGCTGGGGCGCGGAGGGATGGGGATCGTCTATCTCGCGCGCGACCTCTCGCTGGACCGCCCGGTGGCGATCAAGCTCCTCCCCCCAGCGCTCGCCGGGGTGCCCTCGCTCCGCGAGCGGTTTCTCCGCGAGGCGCGCACCGCGGCGCGGCTCAGCCACCCCAACATCGTGCCGATCCATTCGGTGGAGGAGCACGGCGAGCTGGTGCTGTTCGTGATGGGCTACGTCGAGGGGGAGACGCTGGGCCAGCTCCTCGCCCGAAGCGGGCCGCTGGCCCCGGCCCTCGCCGCGCGGGTCCTTCAGGAGGTGGCGTGGGCGCTGGCCTACGCCCACCGGCACGGTGTCGTGCACCGCGACGTCAAGCCCGAGAACATCCTCCTGGAGCGCGGGAGCGGGCGCGCGCTGGTGAGCGACTTCGGCATCGCGCAGTCGGCGGAGGCCGGGCCGGTGAGCGGCGCCGGCGGGATCGCGGGCACGGTGCCCTTCATGAGCCCGGAGCAGCTCGCCGGCGAGCCGCTCGACGGACGGAGCGATCTCTACTCGCTCGGCGTGAGCGCCTTCCTCGCCCTCGCCGGCCGGGCGCCGTTCGAGACCGCGCCCGGCGAGGAGAGGGGGGCGCTGGTCCTCGGCGGGCCGGCGCCCCCGGTCGCCTCGGTTCGGCCGGATCTCCCCGCCCGGCTGGCCGCGATCGTGGACCGCTGCCTCAAGCGAGCGCCCGCGGAGCGGTTCCCCGACGGCGAGACCCTCGCCGAGGCGCTCGGCGCCGCGCGGGGGCACCAGGTCGCCGTGCCGCTGCCGGTCGCGCGGTTCGTGGATCTGTACCAGACGCTGGGAACGGAGATCGCGAGTTATGCGGCGATCCTGTTCGTGCTCGCAGGGGAGACTCTCGTACTGTGGGACTGGGGCAGTCCCCTCTTCCCGACCATTCTGATCTACGCGTTCTTCCTGGCCGTGGGGCTGGGCGGGCTCCGGTTCATTCAGCTGGTCCGGCGCGCGCGGTGGCTGCTCGATCAGGGGTACTCGGTAGGCGACGTGCGAGCCGCGCTCGAACGGCCCGGGGAATCGGCGGGCGAGCGGGTCCCTGCGATGTCGGGGCCGGATGCCGGGTTATTCCGGCGGGTGCTTCCCTGGGTCCTGGCGGTCCAGGGGGTGCTCGGGGCCGGGATCGGGATCGTCGCGTGGAAGTGGTGGGCCGGCCAATCGCGGGGCCCGATCGTCGACGGGCTGCTCTACGCGCTGTTCACGCTGGTGCCGGTGGTCCTGCTCCGCAACCTCTTCGCCCGGATGCTCCGGCCCGGGAAGAAGGGCTGGTGGTCGCGGCTCTGGTGGAAAGTGATGGAGTGGAAGGTGTTCAAGATCGCGGGGTTAGGGAGAGCCCGGCCCGCGATCGCGGCCTCCGAGCCGACCGAGGTGGCCCTCGGAGCGGGCGCGCAGGACCTCTTCGATGGGCTGCCGCCCGAGCTCCGGAGCCGGTTCGCTGACCTGCCCGAGGTGGTGGGGCGGTTGGAGGAGCAGGCGCGCCGGCTCCGCGAAGCGGCCGGGGGAGACCCGAACCCGCGGCTCGCCTCGACGCTCGCCGCGATGGAGGGTCTCCGGCTCGAGCTGCTCCGGCTTCGCGCGGGCACCGGCACGGCCGGCGACCTCACCGGCGACCTGGACGCTGCGCGGGGCCTGGCGGATCGGATCGAGGCGCTGGTCGCGGCACACCAGGAGCTCGACGAGCCGACGCCGGTCCCGGGAAGATGACCCCCGTGGCGTGGAAGCGTCCCGTCCTCGTGCTCTCGCTGGCCGGGCTCGCCTGCTCGGAGCCGCGGCGCGAAGTGGCGATCACCTTCGACGATCTGCCCGTCGTCTCCCGCCGCGACTGGCCCGTCAACGACACGATCATCGAGCGCCTGCTCTCGGCGCTCCAGCAGTCGGGGGCCCCGATCGTCGGTTTCGTCAACGAGCAGAACCTGTACGCCGAGCCGGGCCGGCCGCCGGACCCGTCGCAGGTGGCGCTCCTCACCAGGTGGGTGGCGGCAGGATTCGAGCTCGGCAACCACACCTATTCGCACGCGGATCTCCACGCGGTGGGGCCCGACCGCTTCCTGGCAGAGATCGCCCGGGGCGATTCGGTCACCGCGGCACTCCTCGCGGCGCGGGGGCAGCGGCCCCGCTTCTTCCGGCACCCGTACCTCCACACCGGCCGGAGTCTGGCGGTCCGGGAGCGGGTGGACTCCGCGCTCTCGGCGCGCGGATACCGGGTCGCACCGGTCACCATTGACGACCGGGATTGGGAATTCGCGGAGGCGTACGAGGAGGCGATCGAGCGCCGGGACGCCGGCTTGAAGGAGCGGATCGCCACGGCGTATCTCGCCTACATGGACGTGGTGTTCGGGTATTACGAGGCCGAGTCGCGGGCCCTGCTGGGGCGTGAGCTGCCGCAGATTCTGCTGCTCCACGCCAACGCGCTCAACGCCGATCGCTTCGGCGCGCTGGCCGGGATGATGGCACGGCGCGGATATCGCTTCGTGCCCCTCGAGCGTGCTCTGGCCGACCCGGCCTATGGACTGCCCGACCGCTACATCGGTCCGCGGGGGCCGAGCTGGCTCCTGCGCTGGGCGATCACCCGGGGCACCCGGAGCCCGGACCTGGACGACGAGCCTAGGCCGCCCGGATTCGTGAGGAGGCTCGCGGCGCCGACAGGGCGGTGAGGCGCGCGGACCACGAGTGTCCGGCCCGCCTTCGCCGGGCGGCGCCGCCGGAATTAGATTTCAGGGTCGTCCGCGGCCCCGGCCAACGACGCATCCTCTATGACACCCTACGGTCTCAGTCTCGCGCTCGGCCTCTCCGGCCTGGTTGCCATGGCCCTTCTCGGCCTGGGCCACCACGGCGGCGACACCGCCCACGGCCAAGGCCACGCGGGAGCCAGCCATTTGGGGGGCGGACATGCCGGGCACGGGGGCGGCGGCCACGCCGGCCATGGCCACGCCGGCCATGGACACGCCGGCGACGCCGGGCACGGCCACGCGGGTGGGCACGGCCACGCGGGTGCGCACGGCCACGCTCACGCGGAGGGCGCGGGCGTCAGGCTCCTGGGCCTCCTCTCGCCCCGGGTCTTCTTCAGCTTCTTCGTCGGCTTGGGCTCGACGGGCCTCCTCCTCCGCCCACTTCTCCTGGAGCCGCTGCTCGCCGCGAGCGCGGTGCTCGGCGGGTTCGCCTTCGAGCGTTACCTGGTGGGCCCGATCTGGAAGCTCCTCTTCCGCTTCGAATCGCGGCAGGCCGTGACGCTGGAAAGCGCGATCATGGAAGAGGCGAGCGCGGAGACGGACTTCGATGCCGGGGGCCAGGGGCTGATCAAGCTCGAGCTCGACGGCCAGGTGGTCCAGCTGCTCGGCACGCTCCGCCCGGAGGATCGCGCGGCGGAGCGGAGGGTCCGCCGAGGGGACCGGGTCCGGATCGAAGAGGTTGACCCCGCAAGCAATCGGTGCACCGTCTCATTCGCGGGCGAGCGCCCGCGGGAAGAAGGAGAAGGGCCATGAAGGACATCGTCATTATCGGCGTGGTCGTCCTGGGGGTGCTCGGCCTCCTCCCCTTGATCGTCTCCACCTTTCTCCGGGACGTCGAGGCCGGCACCATCCGGCTGGTGAGCTGGCTCCAGGGCTCGACGGCGATCTACCGCGGTCCCGGCAAGTCGAAGGAGATCCCGCTCCTCACCACGGGGACCACGATCTCGAGCAAGGTGATCAACGTGGACCTCGACATCACCGACCAGACCGCCGACGTGGACGACAACGGCGTCCCCCGGCCGATCAAGATCCGGGTGCTGGCGAGCGCGATCGTCTCGGTGGGCGACACCGACACGATGATCAAGACGGCGGCCAACCGCTACTTCGCCAAGCCGATGGCGGACCAGCTCAACACCCTGACCGATCTGCTCTCGAGCTCGGGCCGACGGGCGATCAACCTGCTCACCCACGACCAGCTCTTCTCGGCGAAGTCGGCGCCCAAGATCAAAGTCGCGCTCCCGGTACCCGTCAACGCCCCCGCGACCGCCATCCAGCTGGCCGAGAGCGAGGACGACGACCCGCTCTCGATCATCATCCGGAAGGCGTGCTCCCGCGAGCTCACCGACCTGGGGCTGGTGTTCAACTCGCTCAACATCAAGGTGGTGCAGTCGGAGGTGGCGGAGGCGCGGAGGCGGCAGTCCGCCAACGAGGCGCAGGCCAACGCGGACATCATCGCCGCGCAGCAGAGCCGCCGGGCCAAGGAGGCGCAGCTCGAGGCGGAGCGGATCATTTCGGACAAGACTCGCGAGCTGGAGCAGACCAAGGCGTCGAACGCGGCGCTGGTGGCCCAGGCGGAGGCCAAGAAGCAGCAGGCCCTCGGCACCCAGCGCGAGGCGGAGCTCGACGCCACCCAGATCGCCCAGGCCAAGGCCGACGCGGAGCGGGTGAAGATCGACGCCCAGGCCAAGGCCGAGGCGGAGGCGATCAGGATCCGCACCGTCGCCCAGGCGACGGCGGAGGCGATCTCCAAGGTGAACGAGGCGATCCGGCAGGGCGGGGAGAGCTACTTCAAGTACCGCCAGATCGAGATGCTGCCCGACATCGCGCCGGTGATCGCCGACGCGCTCGCCAAAGCCAGGATGGTGACGATCTCGGGTGGGGAGAATGGTGGCGCGGCCAACTCGGCGGCGAACAACATCACCGCGGTGATCCAGACCGTGCTGGCGGCCCAGCTGGTCACCAAGGGCGGGTTACTGGGCGAGGTGGGGGGCGGAGGCGGGGCGGTGGACCAGAAGTAGGAGGCGCGAGGCGCCTCCACCGTTGACCGTTGACGCCCTACCTCCCCAGGTACCCCGCCGCGGCGATCTCACCCACCGCCTCGCCCACGATCTTCCGGACGGCGTCGTCGCCCTTCACATCCACGTTGTTGAGGTAGACGGCGAACGCGAATCGCCGCCCGTCGGGCCGGGTGAAGTAACCCGCGAGGCCCTTCCCGGTCACCATCGTGCTCTGGTTGAGCAGGTCGTTCTGCGAGTAGGTCCCCGTCTTCCCCCGCACCTGCCCCGCCGCGGGCGAGCTCACCTGGATGTTGAACAGCGTCCCGTCCCTGCCGAGGATCGGCAGCCCGTCGTAGAACGCCGGGAAGCTCTTCTGCTTCGCCATGTAGGCGAGATAGCCGACCATGAAATCCGGGGTGAAGTGTGCCACCGCGCCGGCGCCGTCTCCCTGCGACGCGCTGCCCAGGTCGAGCCCCGCCCGGGCCAGGAACTCCCGCTCCTGGTCGAAGCCCGCCTGGGGCTCGGTCCGCTTCGCGAGCACCGCGCCCACGATGCGCGGGAGCATTCCGGCGTGGAGGTTCTGGCTGACCTTGAGCACCACCTTGGCCGCCGCGGCGAGCGGCGGGGAGACGTGTTCGGCGACCTGGTTCTGGTCGGTGTAGGAGGCGGCGAGCGACCGCAGGTCCGCCGCCGCGTTCGCCGGGCGCGCCGCGGCGACGATGCCCCGCTCGTGCAGCGCCTCGGCGAGGACGATTTCGGCGAACCGCGCCGGGTCCGGCACCCGCCAGGGCAGCAGCTGCGGCTTCCCGCCCGCCGGCACGGCTCCCGTCAGGGTGACATCGCGGGTGCCGTCGGGGGCGGCCACATCCGAGGTGTACCTGCCCTGGGCCGCCGAGTCCGCCGCGCCGGTCGCGACCTTCACCGTGAGGCGGAGGTACGAGGTGACCGGTGAGACCGTGAACGTGGCCGCCGCGCCGGGTGCTGCAGCGGGCGTCACCACGACGTCAATGACGTTGTCGTTGACCACCATTGGCGAGATCACCACCCCGGTGCCGCCCTCCCGGTCGCCGGCCTGGAAGAGGGAGGCGTCCACCACGACGCTGCCGCGGATCCGCTTGACGCCCTTCGCCGCGACCTGTCCCGCGAGCTCGCGAATGGCGAGGAGCGGGTCGCCTTCCACCGCCTGGCCGGCGTAGGAGTGGTCCTCGTCCTTGAACGCGAGGGTGCCGTCGGGCCGGATGCGTCCCGACAGATTCGGGTCGCCGCTCGCGACCAGCACCAGGTCGCCGTCGAGGGTGCCGTCAGCGGCGATCGGGCCGGTGCGGTAGATCCGGGTGTGGAAGCGGTAGTCGGGGCCCAGGAGCTCCAGCGCCGTGCCGACGGTGAGCAGCTTGGTGGTGGAGCCCGGGACGAAGAACTTGTCGCCGTTCAGGCGGTAGACCGCCTTCCCCGCGGCGAGATCGTAGAACGCGACGCCGGCCATCGCGTGGGCGAATTCGGGACGCTTGAGCACGGCCTCGACCCGCTGGGCGATGGACTGGGCCGCGAGCGGTGCGGCGAGGAGCGGCGCGGCGACGAGCAGCGCGGCCGCGCCCTGGATCAGCGCCGGACGGCGCGAAGCGATGCGGTGCACGGGATCCCCGATGGCCGTTGACGGTTGACGGTTGACTTCCCTCAATCGCCCAGAATCCGCGCCGCCTCGCCCTCTCCCTCGCCCCGGGGTGCCAGGTGCGGGGTCGAGTTGAGGATCCGCGCGCAGGTGTTCCAGCGGAGCCGGGCATCATCATTGCCGGCCGGCGCGAGCTGCTCGGCCTCCTCGTAGTGCTCCATCGCTTCGCGGAAGGCATCGTACGCCATGTGCGAGGTGCCCGGCCGCCCGGAGCTGAGCAACGCCTTGGCCCGCCGCTCGTGGAGCAGGCCTGCATAATAGGCCCGGTGGAACCGGTCGCGCAGGCGTCCGAGGACCTCCCTCGCTCTGGCCACGCCGGACGCCATCGTCTCGGCGAACTGGTCGGTCCGCGCCAGGAGCAGCATCTCGAGCGCCGGCTGGTTGTCGGGATCGGCCTCGAGAATATCGAGGCAGATGCTCTCGGCCGCCGCGGGATCGTTGAGCAGGCGGTAGCGCTCGGCTTTCTCCAACGCGCCTGGAATCCCGCCAGTCGAGATCGGCTTGAGGTCAAACATACGGCTCTCTCTCTGATGAGGAGGTAGCGGGTAGCGAGTAGCGAGGAGGGGCGGCGGGGCGGCCCGCCTCGCTACTCGCTGCCTCCTCCTCGCTGGCCGTCACGGCCCCGCCACCGTCCCTTTGATCAGGCCCACCAGCTTCACGATCGGGTCGAAGGCGTGATCCATCACCCGCTCCTTGAGCGGGATGATCGCGTTGTCGGTGATGGTGATGCCCTCGGGGCAGACGGCGGTGCAGCACTTGGTGATGTTGCAGTAGCCGATACCGTGCGCCTTGCGCAGCTCCTCGCGGCGATCGAGCGCGTCGAGCGGGTGCATCTCGAGCGCCGCCGCGTACACCAGGTAGCGCGGGCCGATGAACTCCTCGTGCAGGTGGTGCTCGCGCAGGACGTGGCAGACGTCCTGGCAGAGAAAACACTCGATGCACTTCCGGAACTCCTGCACCCGGTCCACGTCCTCCTGCTGCATCCGCCAGGTGCCGTCGGCCGCGTCGGGCGGCCGGGGCGTGAACGGCCGGATCTGGGGCTTTACCCGGAAGTTCCAGCTCACGTCGGTGACCAGATCCTTGTGGTGCGGGAAGGCCCGCATCGGCTCGAGGGCGACCGGCTTCGCCAGGTCGAGGTCGCTGAGGCGGGTCATGCACATGAGTTTCGGGCGCCCGTTGATCTCCGCCGAGCAGGAGCCGCACTTGCCCGCCTTGCAGTTCCAGCGCACCGCGAGGTCGGGCGCCTGCGCGGCCTGGATCTGGTGCACGGCGTCCAGCACCACCATCCCCTCGGAGGTCTCGGTGGCGAAGTCCACGAAGTCGCCCTTGCCGTGCGCGCCGCGCCAGATCCGGAAGGTCGCCTTCATTTCATCTCCTCGATGATCCGCTTCAGGTCGTCCCGGAGCGGCGGGATCGCGACCGGCCGGAGGGCCGCGCCGCCGTCGCCGTCCCGCTCCACCACGAGGTTGACGCAGCCCTGCTCCGCGCTCTTCTCCGGATAGTCCTCCCGGAAGTGTCCGCCGCGACTCTCCCTCCGCGCCAGCGCCGCGGCGACGATCGCCTCCGAGACGGTCAGCAGGTGGGGGAGGTCGAGCGCGGTGTGCCAGCCGGGATTGTATTCCCGGTTTCCGGTGACGCCGACCCGCCCGGCCCGCGCGCGGAGCTTGACCAGTCCCTCCGCCGCGCGGGCGAGCTCGGATTCGCGGCGCACGATCCCCGCGAGATCCTGCATCATCTCCTGGAGGTCGCGCTGTACCGCGTAGGGGTTCTCCCCGGCGGGCCGGTCGAAGGGGGCGAGCGCCTCGCGCTCGGCTTCGTTCACCTCGCCCGCCTCGGGTGGGAGGCTGGCATGCTCGCGGGCGAACTTCGCCGCGTACTCCCCGGCGCGCTTTCCGAAGACCAGAAGGTCCGAGAGCGAGTTGCCGCCGAGGCGGTTGGCCCCGTGGAGCCCGGCGGCCGCCTCGCCCGCCGCGAAGAGCCCGGGGAGGGTGCTCATCTGTGAATCCCCGTCCACCCGGACGCCGCCCATGATGTAGTGGGTGGTGGGGCCGATCTCCATCGGCGTCGTCGTGATGTCGATGTCGGCGAGCTGCTTGAACTGGTGGTACATGCTGGGGAGCTTGCGCTTGATATGCTCGGCGGCGTTGGGGAGCTTCTCCCTGATCCAGGCGATGTCGAGGAAAACGCCGCCGTGCGGGCTCCCGCGGCCCTCCTTCACCTCGCGCACGATGCAGCGGGCCACGTGATCGCGGGTGAGGAGCTCCGGCGGCCGCCTCGCCTCCTTGTCGCCCATCACGTAGCGCCAGCCCTCCTCGGGCGTGTCGGCGGTCTGGGCCCGGTACGTTTCCGGGATGTCCGCGAACATGAACCGCTTGCCCCGGCTGTTGAGCAGGACGCCGCCCTCGCCGCGCACCCCCTCGGTGACCAGCAGCCCCCGCACGCTCGGCGGCCACACCATGCCGGTCGGGTGGAATTGCACGAATTCCATGTCCTGGAGCGCCGCGCCCGCCTTGAGCGCGAGCGACTGCCCGTCGCCGGTGTACTCCCAGCTGTTGCTGGTGATCTGGTAGGCCCGCCCGATGCCGCCGGTCGCGAGGACGACGGCCTTCGCGCGGAAGAGGCGGAACCACCCCCGCTCGCGGTCGTAGGCGAGCGCGCCCGCGATCCGCCCCTCGCGGGTGAAGAGGGTGAGGACCGTCACCTCCATGTGGACGTCGATGCCCTGGTGGACGCCGTGGTCCTGGAGGGTGCGGATCATCTCGAGCCCGGTCCGGTCGCCCACGTGGGCGAGCCGCGGGTAGCGGTGGCCGCCGAAGTTCCGCTGCAGAATCCGCCCGTCGGCGGTGCGGTCGAAGAGCGCACCCCACGCCTCCAGCTCCCGCACCCGGTCGGGAGCCTCCTTGGCGTGGAGCTCGGCCATCCGCCAGTTGTTCAGGTACTGGCCGCCCCGCATCGTATCGGCGAAATGGACCCGCCAGTTGTCGCGGTCGTCCACGTTGGCGAGCGCCGCGGCGACGCCTCCCTCGGCCATCACCGTGTGGGCCTTCCCGAGCAGGGACTTGCAGACCAGGCCGACGGAGACTCCGGCCGCGGCCGCCTCGATCGCGGCGCGGAGCCCGGCGCCCCCCGCGCCGATCACCAGCACGTCGTGATCGAAGGTCTGGATCTCGGTCATTACCGGGTCCCGGGGCGCTTGCGGCAGCGGATGGATCGCATGCTCAGAGAATCCGGAGGTCGTGCCAGGCGCCGGCCGAGCACATCCTTATATAGAGGTCGCTGAATGCCACCGTGAACAGGCTCACCCACGCCCAGCGGTTGTGCACCCGGTTCGCGCAGCTCGAGCAGGCGTAGGGCACCCGGAAGATCGGCTTCCTGGAGAACTGGTCGCGGAACCCGCCCAGGATGTGGCGCATCGAGTGGCAGCCGAGGGTGTACCCGCCGAGGCACACCACGTTGACGGCGAGCAGGACGGTCCCGACACCGACGCCGAAGCGGATGCCGCCGGTGGCCGGGTCCGCCCACCAGAGCGCCTTCCACACGTCGTAGGAGAGGACGAAGAGAAACCCCACCGCGACGGCCATGAAGTAACGGTGGACGTTCTGGAAGACCAGCGGGAAAGAGCGCTCGCCGAGATATTGCCGGCGCGGCTCTCCGACGGCGCAGCCGGGCGGGTCGGCCCAGAACGCCTTGTAGTAGCTCCCGCGGTAGTAGTAGCAGGTGAAGCGGAAGAGGGCCGGGAACGGCAGAATGATCAGCGCCGGGCTGAAGGGCAGCCAGCCGGGCCACCAGCCCGGCTTGGGGCCCAACCAGGCATGGGGCGAGTCGCCGAAGAGCTCGGGGCTGTAGAAGGGCGAGAGGTACGGCCCCCAGGTGTAGTGGGCGTTCTGGAACGCGGCCCAGGTGGCGTAGACCACGAAGCTCGCGAGGATCACGAAGACCACCAGCGGCTGGACCCACCACGCGTCGCGGCGCGCGGTCTCCAGGAACCGGCGCCGGGTGAGGGGGATCGGTGCGGTGGTCATGCAGCCTCGGGTGAGACGGAAGGACGGAACGCCCACCAACCTACCTTCCCCCCGCTGCATTTGACAAACCACCCGCCCGGCCCCAAACTCGTGAACCCCGAGACCGAAGGAGGAGGCCGTGAAGATCTACGGCCCCGACGCCATCCGGAATGTCGCCTTCGTCGGCCACGGTGGGAGCGGCAAGACCACCCTGGTGGACGCCCTCGGCTTCGTGTCCGGCTCCAGCCGGCGGCACGGCAGCATAAAAGACGGCAGCACGCTCACCGATACCTCCCCCGACGAAATCGAACGGAAGCATTCCATCGCGCTCGGCGTTGCCATCGCCGAGTGGATGAACGTCAAGATCAACCTCCTCGACACCCCCGGCTACCTCGATTTCTTCGGCGAGGTGACCTGCGGCCTCTCGGTGGCCGACGCCGCGGTGGTGGTGCTCTCGGGGGTGGGCGGAGTCGAAGTGGGCACCGAGAAATGCTGGGCCGCCTGCGATCGCTGCCGGCTGCCGCGCATCCTGTTCGTGACGGCCATGGACAAGGAGCACGCCAATTTCGAGCGGGTCTTCGAGGACGTGAAGGAACATCTCTCGCCCAAGGTGCTGCCGGTCGAGATCCCGGTGGGCGACGGGCCCCAGTTCCGCGGGATCATCAACCTGCTCACCCAGACCTGCCAGCTCTTCAAGCCGGGATCCAAGGCGGGCGAGTACGAGGAGGTGCCGGTCCCGCCCGAGTACCAGGACGCCTTCGCGCGCTACGCCGAGCAGCTGACCGAGGCGGTGGCGGCGACTGACGACGCCCTGCTGGAGAAGTACCTCTCCGGGGAAAGCATTCCCCGTGAGGAGGTGGTGCCCGCGATGAAGAAGGCGATGCTCGCCGGGGAGATCGTCCCCCTCTTCTGCGGGAGCGGCGAGCTGCAGCACGGGGTCCGCCCGCTGCTCACCGAGATCGTCGAGCTCTTCCCCCAGCCGGCCGAGCTCAAGCCGCCCACCGACGCGCCGATGGCCGGCCGGGTCTTCAAGACGGTCTCCGAGCCCCACGTGGGGGATGTGTCGCTCTTCCGCATCTTCACCGGCAGCATCAGAAACGGCGAGGAGGTCTGGAACGCCGAGCACAACGTGATCGAGAAGCTCAACCACCTCTCGGTGCAGCAGGGCAAGGAGCGGCAGGAGGTGGCCGAGCTCCACGCCGGCGACATCGGCTCGGTGGCCAAGCTCAAGGACACCCACACCGGCGACACCTTCTGCCGGAAGGGCTACCCGATCCGGCTGCCGCCGATCGAGTTCCCCGAGGTCGAGGCGACGTCCGCCGTGACGGTGAAACAGCGCGGCGAGGAGGACAAGCTCGCCGCCGGCCTGCACAAGCTCCACGAGGAGGACCCGACCTTCCATTTCGAGTACAATTCGGAGCTCGCGCAGACGCTCATTCACGGCATGGGCGAGCGGCACTTCGAGATCCTGCTGGGCCGCCTGCAGCGGAAGTACGGGGTCCACGCCGAGCTGGCGCGCCCCAGGGTGGCGTACCGGGAGACGTTCAAGGGCCTCGCCGAAGGGCAGGGGAAGCACAAGAAGCAGAGCGGCGGCCGCGGGCAGTACGGCGACTGCTGGATCCGGATTTCGCCGCTGGCGCGCGGTTCGGGTTATGAGTTCGTGGACAGCATTGTGGGCGGCGTGATTCCCAACAAATTCATTCCGGCGGTGGACAAGGGGGTGCAGGAGGCGGCGCAGAAGGGGCCGGTCGCCGGCTTTCCCTGCGTGGATTTCCGGTGCGAGTGCTACTTCGGCAGCTACCACGACGTGGATTCCAGCGAGCAGGCGTTCAGGATGGCGGGCATCCTCGCCTTCCGGAACGTGACCCCGAAGGCGCGCCCGGTGCTCCTGGAGCCGATCATGAGCCTCTCGGTCTGGACCCCGTCGGACCGCCTGGGCGACGTGCTCGCCGATCTCTCACCCCGCCGGGCCCAGATCCTGGCGACCGAGTCCGACGGGCGCCTGACCCGGATCAACGTGCTGGCGCCCCAGGCCGAGCTCTACCGCTACTCGGCGGCGCTCCACTCGATCACCCACGGGCGGGGTACCCACAAGGCCGGCTTCCACGGCTACGCCGAGGTCCCGGGCGACGTCGCCGCGAAGGTCGCCGCCGAGCGCAAGAAGGAGACCACCGGCGAGGAGGAGTGACGGCGATGCGCACCAAGTACCTGCTGACGGCGGCCGTCCTGGGGGGCGTGGTGTCCTTCGCGTGGGGGAGCGTGTCCCACGTGGCGCTGATGCTCCCCGGAACCGAGCCCAGGGCGTTCGCCGATTCGAACGCCGTGGTCCAGCTGGTCAAGGCCAACGCACCGGAGAACGGGATCTATTTCGACGGCCGGGGGCTCTTCGCGGCGGTGGCGTTCCGTTCCGACATGGGACAGAAATTCACCTCGCTCGCCCCCTCGCTCCTTCGTCAGTTTGGCGTCGAGATCGTGGTGGCGTTCATCCTGGCGTGGGTGCTGCTCCGCCTGCCGGGCATCACCGCCTTCCAGACCGGGATCCTCTTCGCAATCGTCGGCGTGGCCGCCGGGGTCGAGGAGCTGGTGCCGATGCACATCTGGTACGGCTATTCGCACTCGAGCATCGCCGCGGAGGGGATTGATTTGATCGTCGGATGGATGTTGCTTGGGCTGGTGCTCGGCGCGCTCCGGAACCGGATGGCGCCCGCGCCCGCCACTTGAGGTCCCGAAAGGAGGTCCCCATGTTGCGCCGCTGGTTCGGTGTCACCCTCGCGACGGTCCTCGTCGCCGGTGGAGCGCTCCCCGCCCAGGAGCGCCAGTCCGAAGATCTGCTCACGGTGGGCAAGTATCTCGACTACGAGACGGTGGGCGACCCCGCCGTCTCGCCCGACGGGTCGCGGGTGATCTTCACCCGCCGCTCGGTGGACAAGATGAAGGACAACTTCGAGTCGGCGCTCTGGATCATGAACGCCGACGGCTCCAAGCTCCGCTTTCTGGTGAAGGGAAGCGGCGCGACCTGGTCCCCCGACGGGACCCGGATCGCCTATCTCGGTGAGGTGGCCGGGACCGGCACCGAGCCGGCCCGGAGCCAGCTCTTCGTGCGCTACATGGACGCCGAGGGTGCCGTGACCCAGGTGACCAACGTGCAGCGCACCCCGGGCGCGCCCAAGTGGGCGCCGGACGGGAAGTGGCTCGGCTTTACCATGTTCGTGCCCAAGGAGACGACTTGGCGGATCGATCTCCCCGCCGCGCCGCAGGGGGCGCAGTGGACCAAGGCGCCGCGGATCGTGGACAATCTCCTCTACCGCGCCGACCGCACCGGGTACCTCGACATGGGCTACACCCACTTCTTCGTGGTGCCCGCCATCGGCGGGACGCCGCGGCAGGTGACCAAGGGCGACTGGAACGCGGGGCCGCGCGGCATCGCGGGCGGCGGGAGCTGGGACTGGATGCCGGACGGCAGGACCGTCATCGTTTCCGGCAACGATTCGCCCGACGCCGAGCTGCAGTATCAGCGATCCAATCTCTACGCGATCGACGTGGCCTTCGGCACCAAGCGGCGGCTCACCGCGCCAGACGGCCTCTGGACCGGGCCCCGGGTGTCGCCCGACGGGAAGCTGATCGCCTTCACCGGCTACCCGGCCGACCGACCGGTGAGCTATCGCACCAGCGATATCTACACCATCGGCCCCGACGGGAGCGGGATGACGCTCCGAAGCCAGGGGCTCGACCGCGATCCTGCCGGGCTCTCCTGGGCGGAGGACGGGAGGGGGCTCTACTTCACGGTGCAGGACAAGGGCACCAGCAATCTCTGGTTCATGGCGCTCGGCTCGGTCCCGAAGCAGGTGACCACCGGCACCCACATCCTCGCCGCCGTGGACATCGCGAAGAGCGGGATCGCGTTCGCGGTGCGGAGCAGCTACACCATCCCGCCGGATATCGTGCGGTTCGATCTCACCAAGCCAACCGCGCTCACCCAGCTCACCGAGGTCAACGCCGACATCCTCGCGGGCGTCCGGTTGGCTCCGGTCGAGGAGATCTGGTACACTTCGACCGGTGGTGCCAAGGTTCAGGGCTGGGTGGTCAAGCCGCCAAGCCTCACGCCTGGCCGGAAGTACCCGCTCATCCTGGAAATCCACGGCGGCCCGCACGGCAACTACAACGCCGGCTTCAATTTCCAGTTCCAGAACTTCGCGGCCAACGGGTTCGTGGTGCTCTACACCAACCCGCGGGGCAGCACCGGTTACGGCAGCATGTTCGGCAACGCCATCTTCCGCGCCTACCCGAGCGTGGACTACGATGACCTGATCGCCGGGGTGGACACGGTGATCGGGCGGGGGTACGTGGATACCAAGCACATGTACGTGGGCGGCTGCTCGGGCGGCGGGGTGCTCTCGAGCTGGGTGATCGGCCACACCGACCGGTTCGCCGCGGCGGCGGTGCGCTGCCCGGTGATCGACTGGCTCGCCTTCGCAGGCCAGACCGACATCCCGCTGTTCACGTACAACTTCTTCGAGAAGCCGTTCTGGGAGGACCCGAAGCAGTGGCTCGCGCACTCGAGCCTGATGTACGTCGGGAACGTGAAGACGCCCACGATGCTGATGACCGGCGTGCTGGACATGCGGACCCCGATGCCCCAGACCGAGGAGTTCTACTCGGCGCTCAAGATGCGCGGTGTCCCGGCGGTGCTGCTCCGGTTCGAGAACGAGTGGCATGGCACCGGCTCGCGGCCGTCGAACTGGATGCGGACCCAGCTGTATATGATGAGCTGGTACAAGAAGTGGCCCTCGGAGTCGCAGGCGGCCGTGGGAGGGGGGACGGAGCGGTAACTGCGTCAACAGTCAACAGTACCTGCCCCGGGAGCGAGGATCTTCGCTTCCGGGGCAGTTGCTTTTCCCGTTGACCGTTGACCGTTGACGCTGTCGTTACGGCCTCCGATACCGCTGGAGGTACTGCAAGTCGTCCTCGTCGGTCCGCGCCACGTACACCGTCCCCTTCCCGAAGCCGACCACCCGGCTGTCGGGGTTGAGGCTCACCTTCTTCACCAGCGCCCCGGTCCGGTCGAAGACATCGTAGGTGGGGACCTTGTCGCCCGCCGGGCGGGTGCGAAGGACCCAGACCTCGCCGTCCGGGGTGACCTGGACCGCGGTCTGGCCCGCGAACGGCGGCATCGTCTCCTCGAACTCGGGCTCGGGGATCTGAGCGTTCGGCGGGGGCGCGGCCCGGCCGCCGGGGCCGATGGCCACGATCATCGGCCGGCTCTTCCGGCGCGCCTGCCGCACCAGCTCCTTGTCGGCCTCGGTCACCTTGATCGGGGTGTAGGGCTGCACCGGCCCGGCACTCGCCTGCCTGGGCCCGCTCATCCAGACGACGCGATAGGGATCCGGCATCACCCGGGCGATCCGCCCGTCCCCCGCCACGTTCCAGAGCTCGGTCGGGGTGAAGACTTTGCCGCCCCCGATGCGCACCGAGACATTGCCCCCGCGCGCGGTGGCGACGTTGCCGGGCGGCATCCTCACGTACCCCACCGTGTCGAACACCGGCCGCACCCGGTCCCAGCGGAGGATCGGGACCGAATCGAGCGCCGGCTGGTTGGGGGCACTGAAGGGAGAGCCCTGGAAGTAGATCCGGCCCTGCTGGTCGGTGCCGCGCACATCGGTGATCGCGCCGAGCGCGAGCGGCGGACCGTCGCCCCCATTGGCGTGCTGGGGCGGCCGTGGCATGTCGAGGGTGGCGCCCGGCTTCCCGTCCTGCCCGATGACCAGGAAGCGGCGGTTGAGCAGATCATGGAGCAGGGTGGTGCCGTCCGGGAGCGCGAGCAGCAGGCTCGGGAAGGCGTATTCGCCGGGGCCCTGGCCCTCCCGGCCCACCTTCACCGCCGTTCCGTTCGCGAGGTCCACCAGCTGCACCACCTTGTCCTGCTGGTCCGAAACCAGGACCTTACCCGAGGGAAGCTCCCGGAGGCTGCGGACGTTGGTGAACGGCTCGGCGAGCTCCGCCTCGGGCTTGCCGAGGGTCATTCGCTGCTGGGCGGTCGCGGCGCCGGCGCAGGCGGCCAGCGCCAGCAGAGCGGCGCCGAGCGCCGGGGGTCGGTGGTGATGCACGGGGGATTCCCTCGTCCACGAGTGGATTGGCGTCGGAGGGAAGGATGCCGGGGCGGGCCCGAGCGTCGCGGCACGGCGGGCCCGCCGGCCGCCCGCCCGGCCGGGCCGCCACCCGCCCTGGGGGGCGGGGGGGGGGGCGGAGGGGCGTGTTATTCCGCCGGTTCAGCCCTCGCGCTTGAGCCAGCGCTGGGCTGCGAGCTTCGCCTTGCGCGATCCGCCGTACACGGAGTCGGAGAAGAGTCGGCTCTTGAACCGGCGGCTCTTGGTCTTCGGATTCACCTTGCCGAACGGCAATCGGGCCTGCCACCCCTTGGTGCTCTCGGAGCGAACTCGGACGATCCAGCTCAATCTGGCCTCCTGGCGGGAGCGGGCAACGGTGAAGTATCGCCGCTAACCCGGAGCAGATCAAGCCGCGCCCGGGACCCCGGGCTCGGCCGGCGCCTCGCGGTGCTCCCGGGCCAGGGTCCTCTCGTTCCGCTCGCTCCGCCCGTAGCTGGTCTGCCCGTAGTGGGCCGGCATGGTCCTGAGCTTTCGGAACGTGAATGCGGAGACCAGCCGGCTTCGTTCGTCGAAAACTCCCATGAATTCCCACAACGTCTCGTCGCCGCCGGGGATCAGTTCCTGGGCGATGACCCGTCCGAACACCGCCCGTTCGGTCCGGTAGAATTGCTCCAGTTGCCCGACGTCGTGGATCACCACGTTCCGCCAGCCGAGCTCCCGCTTGTCCACGTAGGTGCGGGGCTTCACGATCAAGGGGAGGCCTACCTGGCTCAACAGCGCGGCGGGTGTCGAGGGCAGGCTGGCGGCCGTCTTTGGGAGGGGCACGCCGAGCTCGGCCATGACCCTGGTGTCCCGGGCCTTGTCGAGCGCGAGCTCGATGGCTCGGGCCGGGGAACGCAGGAGCGGAAGCGGGTCCCGAGCTCGTCCCGGTGCCGGGAGATGAAGTGGGCGAAAAAATCCGAGGTCGGAATGAGGACCGGCGGCTCCGGGCCGGTGATCCCGGCGAGCACGTCGAGGATCGCGCCATCCTGATCCTCCGACTTCGGGACCAGTCGCGACCTGGTGCACCTCGAGAAACGCACCGGCTCCCAGCGCTTGAGGGCCACGGCGATCGTCGGGACGCCCCCCGCGTGCAGGCTCCGCGCCGCGCCCAGCCCGATCGCGTCTGCGCCCAGCACGACGGCGAACGACTTAGCCCGCATGCGCGACCCTTTCGCCTGGCCCGTTGAGGACCAGGGACGGGCTGCCGGTGCCGCGCCGTCTCCGGTCCGAAGCCCCGCGTGCTACGTGGCGGGCCAGCGCCCGGGCCGCGTGCCCGCTCCCGATCACGAACCGGTAAATCGGGCCGAAGGTGCCGGCGGCGGAAGCGCCCACGAAGTGAAGCCCGGGCACCGAGGATTCGAACCCCCGGCTGAGCTCCGGAAAGCCGTCCCGGACCCGGATCGTGGCCCGGAGCCCCGGCGACAGGAATTCGTAGGCGCGCACATCCACCCGGTACCCGGTGGCGAGGAGAAGGTGATCCGCCCGCCGCTCGCTTGCGTCATCCAGCCGGAGGCGAAGCTGGGCGCCCGACGGGCGCGCGGCGACGACCGTGCGGCCGGTGGTGAGCCGCACCCCGGCAAGGCGCGGCACCAGCCAGCTCGCCCCCGCAGGCCGGACCGCCGCGGCGGTGAGCCGACGTTGCAGCGCGAGGGGCGCCGAGCGGAACAGGCGCGGCCAGGCCACGAGCCAGGTGACGAACCGGGGACCCATGATGTCGAGCTTGGGCCGGACGATCGGCTGAAGCCGTCTGTGGGCCCAGGTGGAGAGCCGCGCAAGCGCCGGCGCCCCGTCGGTGTTCCTCCACGCCTTGAGCCAGAAGATCGCCGGGGCGCGCACGATGACTTCGACCTCCGCGCGGCGCTCCTGGAGCAGCGCCGCGGCTTCCAGCGCGCTCTGTCCTCCGCCCATCACGACCACCCGCTGTCCGGCGAACCGTCCGAGCTCGGCATGAGCGGAGGAATGCGAGGCGAGCTCGGCGGGCAGCCCGTCGAACTCGGGCGGGCGACTCGCGAACGGACCGATGCCGGTCGCCACGACCACGCGCCGGGCCTCCAGCTGCTCGCCGTCTCCCAGGCGGAGCCGGAAACCACGCGGCGCAGGTTCCACCGACATCACCCGCCGGCGGTCGAGGTCTTCCGCGACCCGCTCCTGGAACCAGTGTCCATAGCGCACGAAGTCGTCGAGCGGAAGCGGTCCCGGCGCCGGACGGCCGTGCTCAGCATGGAAGCGGTCCAGGGTCAGGGCGCCATCGGGGTCCCCGATGCTGGTGAACTTGGGGCTGGAGCGGAGCAGCATCCCCCGAGGCATGTGGCGCTCCCAGAACTCCATCGGCTCGCCGAAGATCCGGGTCTCCACCCCGGCGGCGCGCAGGTGCGCGGCGGCCGCGAGCCCGTACGGTCCCGCGCCGATGATGGCCACCTCAGAACCGTTGTCGTTTCGCCCCATGGCGCTTCCGGCCGGGCCCGGCCCCGGCAGGCTGGATCTTCCCGACTGTGCGGCTTGATGATCAGGGGCAGTCAAAAGGCGACGACCTTGGCGCGCCGGCCACTCTTCCGGAGCGGCGCGTGCCGCCCGCCCCAACTACGCTTTCCCAGTTCACCGTCCGGGGATGGCCCAGCGCGGCAAGCGATGTGCCATCGCCGGTCGGCGCCGGCGGCGCCGGCCAACGCCATGCCGGGGCGTGTGTTATCGAGCCGATCCGCGCGATTGGGATGGACACCCTGAACCTGGGGGAGGTCCAAAATCGGGCCCCGAGTCGTGCCGGGGCACTCATTCTGTGCGGGAACCCGTTAGGAGGGACCCGCGACTCCACGCCCCCGACCTGACACTCTTGGGAGGCGAACGGTGGATCGCAACCGCCAACAGCCAACCGCCAACGGTTAACCGTTCACCGTTCACCGCCACCCCCGCCCTCCTCGAGCCGCCCGAGCCGCCTCACCTCCGGCCACCTCGCCGCGACCGCCGCCACCACCAGGATGGTGCCGATTCCGCCGGCCACCACCGACGCGACCGGTCCCATCAGCGCCGCCACCGCGCCAGACTCGAAGTAGCCCAGCTCGTTGGAGGTCCCGATGAACAGGCTGTTCACCGCGGAGACCCGGCCCCGCAGGCCGTCGGGCGTGCGGAGCTGGGCCAGCGTATTCCGGATCACGACGCTCACGCTGTCCGCCGCGCCGGCCAGGGCAAGCGCCGCGAGCGAGAGCGGATACCAGCGCGAGACGCCGAACCCGATGGTCGCCAGGCCGAAGACCACGACCGCGCGGAGCAGCGCCGGGCCGGCGCGGCGGAAGGGCGGCAGGTGCGCGAGCACGACGGTCGTGATCACGGCGCCGACCGACTCCGCCGCGAGCAGCCACCCCAGCCCGCCGGGCCCGACGTGGAGGATGTCCTTGGTGTACACCGGCAGGAGCGCCACCGCGCCGCCGAAGAGCACCGCGAAGAGATCGAGCGTGATCGCCGCGAGCAGGATCCGGGTTCGGAAGACGTAGCGGGCCCCCTCGAGCAGCGAACCGAGCGATGCCGCTTCGATCGGACGGGGCGCGCTGCGCGGGCGCACCAGGGCGAGGAGCGCCACGAACCCGAGTCCGAGCGCGGCGTGTGCGAGGTACACCAGGGCCGGCGACCGGGTGAGGGCGAGGAGCGCGCCGCCCGAGGCGGGGCCCAGCACCTGCGCCGTCTGCCACGACCCGCTGCTCCACGCCACCGCGCTCTGGAACGCGTCCTGGGGGACGATCTCCGCGAGGAGCGCGCTCCTGGCGGGGCCGGTGACCGCGCGCGCCGTGCCGCCCACGAAGAGGCAGGCGTACATCAGTGTCAGCGAGCCGTGGCGCGTCGAACTCACCGCGAGGCCGAGGGCGGTGAGCGCGAGCACCGTCTGCGCCCCGATCAGCACCCGCCGCCGGTCGTAGCGGTCCACCAGGTGGCCCACCGGAAGGAAGAAGAGGATGACCGGAGTGACCTGGACCAGTCCCACGAGGCCGAGCGCGAGCGCGGAGTGGGTGCGGTCGTAGAGCTCCCACCCCACGGCGACGCCCTGCATCTGATATCCGAACGTGCCCAGGACGTTGCCCGTGAGGTAGCGGCGGCAGGAGGGGAACCGGAGCGCGCGATAGGGGTCGTGCCGCGGCGCTGCCGCGGGGCTCACGGGAGCTCTGGGTAGAGCACGCGATAGACGGCCAGGTTGCGGAGGATCCGCCGCACGTAGTCGCGGGTCTCCACGTACTGCACCCGCTCGATGAACACCTCCGGGTCATCCGCGCCTCGGAGCCCGAGCCACAGTTCCGCCGGCCGCCCGCCGGCGTTGTAGGCCGCGAGCGCCGCTTCGAGCCGGGGGTAGCGCTTGAGCATCTGGGCCAGGTGGGTGAGTCCGAAGTGCAGGTTGATTTCGGGCTGGTACAGGAGCGCCGGGTCCCAGTCCCGAAGCCCCTCCGCGCGGGCCAGGCTCGCGCCGAGGCTCGGCAGCACCTGCATGAGCCCGCGCGCGTCGGCGGCGGAGCGTGCGGCCGGATCGAACGCCGATTCCTGCCTGATGAGGGCCGCCGCGAGCAGCGGGTCCACTCCGGCTTGGCGGGCTTCCCCCACCAGGCTGCCCTGGCGCGGCAGGGGAAAGAGGAGCCGCTGAAGGGCCACATCCTGGGAGGGGGAGCGCTCCGCGGCGCGGGCCGCGAGGCGGAAGGCCCGGCCGTCCTCGCCGCGCTCGGCCAGGGCATTCGCCAGGGCGAGCAGCGCCTCGGGGGAGGCATCCGCCACCCGGGCCGCCCGGTCGTACTCGAGGCGGGCCTCGAGCCGGAGGCCGAGTCCGAAGAGCAGCGCGCCGCGGTCGAGCGCCGCCCGGATACCGGAATCCGCCGGGGCCGGCGTTCGGCCCGGCGGGGAGAGCACGACCGGTGACGCGCCCAGCCGCTCCGAGGCGGGGACCGAGTAGTAGGAGGAGGGATAGCGCTCCCGCACCGCGCGCCAGCGGGCGCGGGCGGCGGCGCTCTCTCCCGCGGCCAGGAGCGCGCGTCCCGCCCAGTAGAGCGCGGCCGGCGCTTCGCCGTACCCGGCGGGGCGCTCCGCCAGCGCGGTGAATTCCCGCGCAGCGGTCCTGGCGTTGCCGCCCAGCAGCGCGAGGAGCGCTGCCTGCAGCGCGGCGCGCTCGCCGTGGCCGGTGCGCGGGAAGCGCTTCGCCACGTCGAGATAGGCCTTCCGGGCCCCCGCGTCGTTCCGGCCGTCCACCAGGAGCTCGGCCGCGAGGAATCCGGCTGTGGCCGCCGTGGCGGTGTCATAGCGCATGGTCGTGGACACGAGCCGGAGCGCGGCGAGCGCATCGGCTCGCCGCCCCACCGCCAGCAGGCTCCGGGCCCGCTGGTACTGGGCCTCGGGGCGGAGCGCCCTGCTGCGTACCGTGGCAAGGAGCGCCATCGCCTCGCGGTGGCGACTCAATCGGGCGAGCACCCGTCCGTAGGTGATCCGATCGCTCTCGGAGAGCGGTTTGGTCAGGCCGGCGTGGGCGAAACCTTCGATCGCGCGCGGGAACGGGCCCGTCACCGCGGCGCGCCGCGCGACCGCCAGCTGGTCCTCCCGGGTGAGGGGCGCGAATCGGGCGTCCAGAAGGGCGATCGCCCCGAGGGCGTCGTCTCCGGTCGCGCGGGGGGCGAGCAGGCCCAGCAGCTCGCGCTTGAGGGCCGAGCCCGCGGCGGAATCCGGTCGCGGCACAGCCGCCAGGCGGAGCCGGAGCGCCGAAAGGGTTGCCCCGACCGATGCATAGGCGCGGGCGGCGCCGGCGAGATCGCCCGCTCGCTCGCGGGCCTCCGCCTCGGTCCAGCGGATCCTGGGCGTCGCGGCGGGGAGGACGACGGCGTGATAGAGTCCGGCGCGGGCCGAGCTGTCGGCGGTGACGCCCGCGGCGCGAAGCAGGAGCCAGTCGGCGATCGAGGGGAATCGCGCCGCCGCCCGGCGATAGACGGCCGCGGCGCTGTCGCTCCGGTTCGCCTGGTCGAGCGCGCGGGCCAGGGTCACGAGGCGGGAGCCCAGGGCCTCACCGGGGGCGGTCCGGACCGCGGCCACCGCGTCGTCGAGCGCGGCGCTGTCGCCACGTTCCAGCCGGGCGCGGGCCAGGAGTGCCCGGCCCTCGCCCGCCTCGCGCTGGTCGAGCCACGGCTCCCTGGCAAGCAGGCGCACCACATTCCCCCAACCGTCCCAGCCGGCCGCCGCCCGGGCCGCGAGCAGCACGAGTTGCGGTTCGTCCGGCGCCCCCCCGGGGAAGGCGAGGAGCGGCTCGAGCAGCCGGGTGGCGCGGTACGGCTGGCCCTGCTCGAGCGCGCGGCCCGCCAGGGCGGCGGCGCCGAGCGGGCCGTGCGGTGGGGCGGCCTGCGCGGCCAGCCGGCCGGCGGGCACCCCAATCGCGAGGCCCGCGCCAGCGATCAGCCGGAGGGCGGTTGGGAGGAGGAAGGGGCGTCCCGAAGCGGTCACGCGGGGAATCTACGCGTGCGCCGCCCCGGGAACGACACCGCTCAGGCGGCCTGGGCGGGGCGGCTCGCCGGCTGCTCGGTGGGGAGAGGACGCTGAAGGTACACGGTACCCTTGTTGGGCCCGAAGAGCCGGGGGTCGGTGGGCCAAGTCACCCGTCCGACCGAATGGCCCTGTTCGTCGAAGACTTCCATTCGTTCCGCCGTTTCAGTGCGTGCCAACAACATCTGAGCCTCCCGGACGAGTCAACCGCTTCACCTCCTGAGATGCTCCTTCCACCGGAAGCGTTGCATCGGGGTGCCGGGATCCGCCGTGAAACCGGTGGGGGACGGGTGCCGTACAGGACCGGAGTCCGGTCCGTGCGGCAGCTCCCGTTCACTGCCCACTGCCCACTGCCCACTGCCCACTGCCCACTAGGTCAATGGACACCCTCCTCCAGGACGTCAAGTACGCCCTCCGCTCGCTCCGGCAGGCGCCCGGCCTCTTCCTCGTCTCGGCACTCTCGCTGGCGCTCGGCGTCGCGGTCAACGTCACCATCTTCGCGGGCGTGGACATCCTGCTCCGGCGGCCGCTCCCTTACCCCAACGCCTTGCGTCTCCTCGCGGTCTGGTCCGACAACAAGGAGCGCGGCTGGAATGAGAGCAGCACCTCGCTCGCGGACTTCGTGGACTGGAGGCGGGAGAGCCGCACCGAGTCGCTCGCGGCCTATTCCGGCGGCAACTTCAATCTTGCTGATGGGGTTCGCCCCGAGCGGGTCAGCGGCCTCCGGGTGAGTCCCGACTTCTTCGCGCTCCTCGGTGTCGCTCCGGCCAAAGGCCGCGGCTTCCGGCCGGAAGAGGAAACGCCGGGGAAGACGCAGGTCGCCATCCTTTCCGACCGGTTCTGGCGCATCCGTTTCGCCGCCGACTCCCAGGTGCTGGGACGCTCCATCCGGCTCGACGGACAGCCCTACACCGTCGTCGGCATCCTCCCCGCCGGCTTTCGCTTCGGGCAGCCCCAGGATCTCTATACTCCGCTCGAGATTCCGTCCGACCCGAACCGCGGCAGCCATTCCCTGGCGATCATCGGGCTGCTTCGGACCGGAGCGACGCTCGCGCAGGCCAACGGCGAGCTGTCGGGTATCGCGAAGCGCCTCGCCGGGCTCTATCCCGCGACCAACCTCGGGATGGGGGCGCACGCGATCGCGCTCCAGGACGACTTCGTCGACAAGACGGCGCGACAGGCCGGAATGATCTGCATGGTGGCGGTGAGCTTTGTGCTCCTGATCGCCTGCGCCAACGTGGCGAATCTGCTCCTGGCGCGCGCCACGGCGCGGAACCGCGAGCTCGCCGTGCGCTCCGCCCTGGGCGCGGCGCGGAGCCGGCTGGTGGGCCAGCTCCTGACCGAGTCGGTTCTGCTGGCCGCGGTGGGCGGCGCCCTCGGGCTCCTGCTCTCGATCGCGGGCATCAAGTGGTTCGCTTCGATCATCCCGGCCGATTTCCCCCGGGTCGAGGACTTGAGGCTCGACGCCCGCGTGCTGGCGTACGGGTTCTTCTCCATCGCGGCGGCGGGGGTGGTGGCCGGCCTGGCGCCGGCGCTCCAGGTCACCCGGGGGAGCCTCACCGACCCGCTCAAGGATGGCGGCCGCGGGGGCTCGATGGGCTTGCGGCACGGAAGGCTCCGCGCTTCGCTGGTGATCGCCGAAGTCTCGCTGGCCCTCGTGCTGCTCATTTCGGCCGGCCTCCTGATCAAGGCGTCCCTCAGGCTGCAGGCGGTGAACCTGGGGTTCGATCCTTCGCGCCTGCTGACCTTTGCCGTGACCCTGGACGAAAAGGAGTACCCCGACACCGCGCAGGTGCTCACCCTCCAGGACCAGCTCCAGACCGGGCTGGCGGCGATTCCAGGGGTGACCTCGGTCGGCGCCGTCACCCAGCTTCCGATGGCCGGCGGCAATGGTACCTATTACTACGTCGAGGGGGAGACGATCCCGGAGGAGGGGCGCCGGCCGGTGCTCCAGTACCGCGACGCGACGCCGGGGTATCTCGCGACGATGAAGATCCCGCTGGCGCGGGGCCGCGGCCTCACCGCCGGGGACCGGATCGGGAGCCCCAAGGTGCTCATCATCAACGAGACCCTCGCCCGGCGGCACTGGCCCACCGGCGATCCGCTGGGCCACCGGCTGGTCTTCACCTCCGGGGCCTACGAGATCGTGGGGGTAGTGAAGGACGTGCGGGAGTTCGGGCCCGACGATCCGGCGCCGGCGGTCGCCTATTTCTCCGCCACGCAGTACTTCGTGCGCACGCTGCGGTATGTGGTCCGGAGCGCCGGCGATCCGGCCGCACTCATTCCGGCGGTGCGGGGGCAGGTGGCGGCCACCGCGCGCGACCTGCCGCCCTACGCGATGATCACGATGCAGCAGCAGATCGACGACGAGATGCAGGGCGACCGGATCATGCCCAAACTGCTCGGCATCTTCGGAGTGGTCGCGCTCCTGCTCGCGCTGATCGGCGTCTACGGGGTCATGGCGTATTCGGTCTCGCAGCGCACCCAGGAGCTGGGCATCCGCCGGGCCCTGGGCGCGGCGGGCGGGGACATCGTCGGGCTGGTCCTCCGGCAGGGCGCCATCCTCGCCGCCGCCGGGGCGGTGATCGGGCTCGGGCTCGCCTTCGCGAGCACCAAGGCGCTCTCCGCCTTCCTCTTCGGGGTGAGCGCGTTCGACCCCTTCATCTTCGGCGGGGTCACGGTCGCGCTGGTGGGCGCCGCGGTGGTCGCGAGCCTGGTGCCCGCCCGGCGGGCGACCCGGGTGGACCCGCTGGTGGCGCTGCGGAACGACTGAGCCGCGACCAGCGCCTTCTACGCCGTGCTGACCGCGGCGGCCGCTTCGAGCCCGAGCTCCCGGGTCGCGATCTCCCGCATCCGGAACTTCTGCACCTTGCCCGACACCGTCATCGGGAACGCGTCGGTGAAGCGCCAGTAGCGCGGCACCTTGTAATGCGCCATGCGGGAGCAGCACCACTCCCGCATCTCTTCCGGCGTGGCTCCCACCCCGGACCGGAGCACCACCCACGCCATCACTTCCTCGCCGTACTTCCGGTCGGGCACGCCGATCACCTGCACGTCGCGGATCTTGGGGTGCCCGTAGAGGAACTCCTCGATCTCCCGCGGGTAGATGTTCTCGCCGCCGCGGATGATCATGTCCTTGATCCGCCCCACGATGTTGACATAGCCCTCCGCGTCCATCACGCCGAGGTCGCCGGTGTGCATCCAGCGCGCCGGATCGATCGCGGCGCGGGTCGCCTCCTGGTTGCTCCAGTAGCCCAGCATCACCGAGTAGCCCCGGGTGCAGATCTCTCCGCCGGTGCCGCGCGGGACGGTCGCCCCGGTGCCGGGGTCCACGATCTTGCACTCCACGTGGGGGTGAACCCGGCCCACCGTGCTCACCCGCTTCTCGATCGGGTCGTCGGTCCTGGTCTGGAAGGAAACCGGCGCCGTCTCGGTCATCCCGTACGCGATGGTCACCTCCCGCAGGTGCATCTGGCGCACCACCTCGCGCATCACCTCCACCGGGCACGGGGAGCCGCCCATCACGCCGGTGCGCAGGGACGAGAGATCGAACCGCCCGAACTCGGCGTGACCCAGCTCGGCGATGAACATCGTGGGCACTCCGTGGAGCACGGTGCACCGCTCGGCCGCCACCGCCTCGAGGGTGGCGAGCGGATCGAACATCTCGGAGGGGATCACCATGGTGGCGCCGTGGCTGACGCACGCCAGGTTGCCGAGCACCATGCCGAAGCAGTGATAGAACGGCACCGGGATGCACATCCGGTCCGCCTCGGTGAGATGGAGCCGCTCGCCGACGAAGAAGCCGTTGTTGAGGATCGCGTGGTGGGAGAGGGTGGCGCCCTTGGGGAAGCCGGTGGTGCCCGAGGTGTACTGGATGTTGATCGGATCGTCGGGGCACTGCTCTCCCTGCCGCGCGGCGAGCGTCGCCTCGGGCACCGCGTCGCCCCGGTGGAGCACCTCGTCCCACCAATACCCGCCCGGCAGCGGCCGATCGCCGATGGCGATGATGCTGCGAAGCTCGGGGAGCCGCGCGGCGCGCAGCGCGCCCGGGCTCGCCGTGGAGATCTCGGGACACACCTCGGCCAGGATCGCGGCGTAGTTCGAGGTCCGGTAGGGCGGAGCGAGAAGGAGCGCCGAGCAGCCCGACTGGCTGAGCGCGTACTCCAGCTCGGCGGCGCGGTAGGCCGGGTTCACGTTGACGAGGATGGCGCCGAGCTTGGCCGTGGCGAGCTGCGCCACGACCCATTCCGCCCGGTTGGGCGACCAGATCCCGATCCGGTCCCCCTTCCGGAGTCCCAGCGCCAGGAGCCCGCGGGCGAACCGGTCGCACTCGGCCCGGAGCTCGCGCCAGGTGAAGCGCACGCCCTGCTGGCAGGAGACCAGCGCCTCACGGTCGGGGAACCGCTCGACGGTGGCGTCGAAGCCGTCGCCGATGGTGGCGCCGAGCAGCGGCACCTCGCTCGCACCGTGCACGTATGACGGCGCGGCCCTTCCCGGGGAGGGCATGGCTCCGGCCTTCATGGGGGACCCGATGAACCTGCCGCGCGGACCCCCTCCCCGCCAGCCCCTCCCCCTTCTCGGTCTCTCTGACCCGAGTCATCGGGATCACGGCCCGTCCCGCCCGTCACAAGGAGCGGTGCTCATCTGTTCCCTCGTCACCAAGGGTGCTTCCACCTCGTGACCGGAGACGATCCCATGATCCACTGCCCGAAGCGCCTTCCCCTCTTCCTCGGCGCCACACTCCTGCTCGGCGCCTGCAGGGAACCGAGCCGTCCCAGCGAGCTCGCGTCGGGCACGGTCGCGCGGGCGAAGGTCTCGAGGTGCCGGGTCCCGGTGCCCGACGGCGAGATCCCGCTCCCCCTCGCCCCGGCGAGCCAGCGGGTCGATCTCTACGAGCCCGTGTTCTCGAGCCCGACCGAGGTCGTCAACCCTCTCTTTCCCATCCGCCGCCTGAGCCAGGTCATACTCGTGGGCGCCTCCGACGGGAAACGGCTCCGGGTCGAGACGACCCTCCTGCCGGGAACCCAGCCGATCGCCCTCGCCGATCGGGTGGTCGAGACCCTGACGTCGCAATACATCGCGTATCTCGACCGGCGGATCGCCGAGGTCGCGCTCGACTGGTACGCGCAGGACAGCCGCGGCGCGGTCTGGTACTTCGGCGAGGACGTGTTCAACTACGAAGCCGGCCGCATCGAGGACACCGAGGGCACCTGGGTCGCGTGCGCCGACGGTCCGGCGGCGATGATCATGCCCGCGGCGCCGCAAGTCGGTGACGTGTATCGGCCGGAGAACGCCTTCCCGATCGTGTTCGAGGAGGTCCGCGTGAAGTCGGTCGGCCTCACCGTGCCGGGACCGCGAGGACCGGTCACCGGGGCGATCGTGGCCCGCGAGCTGCACCAGGACGGGTCGCAGGAGGACAAGATCTTCGCGCCGGGTTACGGCGAGTTTTCCTCGGGCGACGGCGCCGACATCGAGGCGGTGGCCCTGGCGGTCCCGATTGATGCGTTGCCCGGCGGGATGCCGGCCGCGCTGACAACCGTGTTGCGCGGCGCCCGGCGCGCGTTCGAGGCCGCCCGCGCGGGCGACTGGGCCGGGGCGTCGACCGAGTTCGATGCGGTCAGCACCGCCTGGGCCACCTACCGGAGCGGCGGCGTGCCGCCGCTGCTCGAGCCCCTGATGCAGGAAGCGCTCGACGACCTCGAGAAGGCCATCACCCGCCGGAATTCCGTACTCGCCCGCCAGGCCGCGCTCGATGTGCTGCTGAACGGCCTCGACCTCTCGCTCCGCCATCGCTCCCGGGTGGCCGTCGATGTCGATCGCCTCGAGCTCTGGACCCTGCAGCTCGTCCTCGATGCAGCGGCCGCGGACGGACCCGGCGCCGCGAGTGACCTCGCCATCCTCGCCCGCCTGCTGGAGCGGCTGACCGATGCCGGCAGCGATCTCGATTCCGACGACCTGCGGGAGCTCCGCCGGGCGGTCGAAGCGCTTTCGCATCCGCTCAAGCGCGCCGACTTCGCGGCGCTGGAGCGCGGTGCCCGGAATCTTCTCTCGCTCCTCGACGACTAGTGCCGTTCCAGCTTGTTCTGCCTTCTCGAGGCGCTGGGACTCCGGCACCGTCACGCGCCGCGAGAGGACGCCGCCTCAGCGCAACGGGATCGAGAACATCACCCCGACCTCCGGGGCCCAGTCGGTGGCCTTCGAGGTGATCCCGAGCGCGTTGTTGAGCTTGAGCGTCGCCCACCGGGCCAGGCGCCACTGGGCCTCGGTGATCAGCTCGACTTCATCCTGGCTGCCTTCGATCCCCGCGTAGACGCGCCAGGACGGAGACAGCCGCCGCAAGTATTCGAGCGCGTACTCGCCCAGCTCCGGCTTGTCCTCTTCCAGCCCGTACTCGGCGGCGAGCCGGAACGTCAACGTTCCCCACCGGTACCCGCGCGAGAATCCGGCGCCGAGCTTGAACTCCCAATCGGGGGTGCCGATCAGGAGCTTCCTGGTCTGCACCGGCGCGGCCGACTCGAAGTAGCCGAAGATCTCCGGCCGGCGCCCGGCCTCGCGCTGCATGCGGAACCTGACCTGCCCCTCGACGTCGCCGACGCCCGACTGCTCCAGTCGCGCGGGGAGCGCGGAGGGATCGCCGGGCGCCTTGTCGAGCCTCGCGCTGATGACGGCGGCCTCGAGCTCGACGGCGAGCCAGTCGTTGAGGCCGTACCCCAGAAACAGGAGCCCTTCGGTGGCCCGGTACCGGCCCCGGAAGTCCCGATCCAGTCCGTATCCCAGCTCGAGCGGATCGTACTCGAAGTTGTGGTCGTGATAGCACTCGATGAACGGATAGACCAGCAGCTCGCCGGGGCGGATGTAGGTCCCGAACATCGACGTTGCGATCCCGGGCCCCCGGTCCCGCTGGGATGCGGGAGTCGTGTCGCGCTGGGCGGCCAGGCTAGCTGGCATGAAGGGCAGCGAGGCGGAAACGGCCACTGCCGCGTTGAGGGCGAGGCGCATGAGACGTTCTCCGGTCAGGGACGAGCGAACCCCGGGAGGAACAGGCCCCCGGATCGTTTTGTGACAGCTTCCGGGCCCCGACTTGTTGCGGTCCAGCTCCGGCGGGATATTGCGGGACGGCTCGCGACCCGAGGCGAGGGATGGCGCTGTTCCTGTCGGGCCTGACCGCGATGCTGCTCGTCCAGACGCCGCAGGCTGCCGTCGTCGGCACGGTGCGCGACGAATCCACCGGCAGGCCGGTGGCGGGCGCCCTCGTGTCGCTCCCCGACCTCAACCGCGGGACCACGACGGACGAGACCGGGCGGTACTCGCTCACCGGGGTTCCGCCCGGACCGCAGCACCTGTCGGTCCGCTGCTTCGGCTACGCCCGGCGCGAGCTGCACGCGCTGGTGCCGAGGTCCGGCGCGCTCACGATCAACGTCTCCTTGCATCCACAGCCGTACTCCCTCCCCGCCCTCGAGGTGCGGTCACCCCTGCCGGTGCGTGGGCTCGAGTCCCCCGATGAAACGCCCGACTCCGATCGCGGCGTCAGCATCGCCGCGGTCCGCAATCACCCCCTGCTCGCCGAGCCCGACGTGTTCATGGCCCTCGGCGGCGGCCACATCGTGCTCGAGCCGGAATCGCCGAACGGGGTTCATGTGCGGGGCGGCGCCTCGGACCAGACCGGGTATTTGCTCGACGGAATCCCGGTCCTGAGCCCGTACCACGCCGCCGGGGTGTTCAGCGCCTGGAATCCCGACGCGATCGCGCGGGTGGACTTGTGGTCATCGGCGCCCAGGCCGGCGGATCCCGACGCGCTCTCCGGCACGATCGCGGCCGTCACCCGATCCCCGGGATCGCGGCTTGGCGCCCAGGGCGGTCTGAGCACGACCCACACCCGTCTCACGCTCGACGGTCCTCTCGGCCGGACCGGCGTCGGATTTCTGCTGAGCCGGCGCTGGGGGTTTCCCGGGATTGTGGCGCCGGACGGCGAGCGCTCCTACCTCCGCGGCGGCACCGGCGACTGGTTGGGGAAGCTCGAGGCCACGGCGTTGGGCGGGAAGCTCCGGATCCTGGGGTACGGGAGCGAAGACGAGCTCGACGCCGCGGCCACCGCCAGAGAGACCCGGTCGCCGGAGTCCCCCCGCAATCTCTTCGAGTGGGGCACCGAGTCTTACGGTGCCGAATGGAGCCGCGCGTTCTCCCGCACGGCCGTTCGCCTGGTTGGATGGAGCGCCTCGAGCGGCGCCGCCGTCGCCTGGACCATGGATTCGGGGCGGGTTCATCTGTCCTCGGCGCGCCGCGATCGGGGCGTGCTCACGAGCGTGGAGCGGAGGTCGGGGCGCGCCGGTACCGCGCTCGGGCTGAAGGTCGAGTGGAGGCGGATCTCCTACACCGTCACGCCGGACTCCGCCGGCGAGCCCGGCTCGGCGCTCGAGGTGCGCGCCCCGGTCGCCACCGCGTTCGCGGAGCACCGACGCACGCTCGACCCGGTCCAGGTCAGGCTCGGAGCGTCCCTCAGCTCGGCAGCCGGCGAGGTGCACCTCGGGCCCCGTGCCGAGGCGCGCTGGAAGCTGTCGGCGCCGCTCACGCTCTCCGGCAGCCTCGCCCGGGTCCATCAATTCGCCCAGTCGCTCCGGAACTCCGAGTCGGTGGTCGGAAACGTGTTCCCGGCCGACCTCTATGTGGCGGCCGGCGCCGCCGGGGTCCCCGTCGCGCGGAGCGAGCAGGCCGCCATCGCGCTCGACTACCGCCCGGCGGCCGGCGTGCGGCTGGCTGCCCAGGCATACGAGCGCGGAATGAGCGGGTTGCTGCTCGTGGCGCCTCGCGAGGGCCAGCCCTTCTCGACCGGCAGGTTCGGCGTCGGATCGGCCCGGTCCCGCGGCGTGTCGCTCGACGCCGCCGTCGCCACCGCGCGCTACGGCCTCCTCGCCGCCTACGGCTTCCAGCGGGTCAGGTTCCGTGACGGCGGCTCCGGCTACGTCCCCGGGCACGGCGCACGGCACCTCTTCGAGGGCGGGGTGATCGTGTTCCCCACCGCCACGACCGCGGTTCGGCTGGGAATCGCGGGTGCGGCCGGCAGGCGCGCCACCAACGTCGCCGGGGGCTTCGAGTGGGAGGCCTGCAACCTGCTCGACCGCGGCTGCGAGTTCGGCGGCAGCCCGCACCACACCGGCGAGCCGCTCGGTGCTACGGCCTTGCCCGCCTATCTCCGGGTCGATCTCGGCCTCCGGAAGCATTGGCATCTCAGGCTCGGGGGCCGCGACGCATCAATCGCGCTCTTCGGCACGGTCACCAATCTCTTCGGCCGGATGAACGTGCTGGCCTACGCCCGGGATCCGTCCGGTGGCCTCGCGCCCATCGAGATGCGGCCCCTGGCTCCGCTGGTCGTGGGGCTCGACTGGCGGCTCTGATCCGGTTGTCACAACTCCGGCGGTCCGGGTGTTCCCTCAGTACGCCCGCGGGAGACCATGACCGCGCCGCCTGACCCGGGTCCCTCGTTCTGCGATCGGTTCGTCGAGCTGTTCGATGCGGACTTTCCCCGTATCTACCGCTACCTGGACCGGCTCACCGGCGAGCCGGAGCTGGCGGCCGATCTGGCCCAGGAAGCGTTCGTCAGGTTGTACCGGCGAGGCGCGCTGCCGGATGCGCCGGGGGCATGGCTGATCACCGTGGCCCTGAATCTTCTTCGCAACGAGCGGTCGTCCCGGAGCCGGCGGCGCCGGCTGCTCACCCTGTCGCGCGGGGAGCGGGCGCATTCCGATCCGGCGCCTTCCCCGGAGCAGGCGGCGGAGGCGGAGGATTCGCGCCGTCGCGTTCGCCTGGCCGTCGACCAGCTTCCTGAGCGGGAGCGCCGGCTTCTGCTGCTCCAGGCGGAGGGCTACAGCTACGGCGACCTCGCCGCCGCGCTCCAGCTCAACCCGGCGAGCGTGGGGACGCTGCTGGCGCGGGCCCGGGAGCAATTCCGCGCCCTCTATGAGGAACGACTCGATGCACCTTGACCAGGAGCAGATCCAGCGGCTGTTGCACCGGGAGCTTCCCGCCGGAGTCGAGGCGTCGCTCCGCGAGCACCTCGCCGGGTGCGGCGACTGCCGGGGCCGGCTCCAGTCGGCGGAGCGAACCGAGAGAGTAGTCCAGGGGCTGTTACGCCGGCTGGATCATCCCGTGCCGCGCGTCGACGCCCGCACGATCGAGGCGATGGCGGGCGCGCCGCGCTGGTCCGAATGGAGCCGCTGGGCCGCCGGCATCCTGATCGTGCTGGGGGGAGTGACGGTCGCCTATGCCGTTCCCGGCTCACCGCTTCGGGATTGGGTGCGGACGCTCACCGGGCGGGTCAACGGTGGGCCCGCCCGCGCGCCGGCTCCGCCCATCGTGCCGGCCCCGCAGGCCGGCACCGGCGGAATCGCGGTGGTGCCCGGCCCCCGCCTCGTGATCCAGTTCACGTCGTCCCAGGTCGTGGGCCAGGTCCGGGTGTCCCTGGGCGACCGGGACGAGGTGGTGGTCGAGGGGCCGAGCGGCGGCGCGAGGTTCACGACGGAGGCCGGCCGGCTGGTCATCGACAACCCCGGTTCCTCGGCCACGTTCGAGATCGAAATTCCCCGCGAGGCACCGTGGGTGGAAATCCGCGTGGAGCGGCGGCGGATCTTTCTCAAGGCGGGCCCGCGGGTCACGACCGAGTCCGGGGCGGCGGTGCAGGGCGTCTACCGGATCTCCCTGGCGCCTCCGCGAGGCTGACCGGGGTTCTCGCGCGACCTGCTCCTCGTGGAGTGACGGGCGGCTTTCCTTCCCACGTCGCCGCGGGAAAAACGCGTCACCCCACGACGCACTGCACCCCGGACTGAACCGGACGCACCGGCTGCTGCTCCTTCGCGGCGTCCTTCCACGCCAGCTGCTCGACGTCGACATGGGGGCCGTCGGGTTGCATCGCCTCGACGATCGTCTGGAGGTGCCGCCTCGCCGTCGCCATGTCGGGCGCACACACCAGTAAGGAAACCTCCGAGAGTGAGGAGGGTGAGGCGTTCGCCGGGAAGGTCGCGATCCACGCCTTGCAGGTCAGGCGCCGATCCTCGAGCGAGGTGAGGAACGACAGGATCGGATGGAACAGCTGGAGGGTCGTCTTCGCCTTCGGCGCCGAGGGGCGGACGACATTCAGCGCGCTGAGCAGATGCTTCCTGGCGGCGTCCTTCTCACCGCGCTTGGCGGCGATCCGGGCGAGGCAGACGTACGCCTCGGGATAGAAGGCGGCGGCGAGCGCTTCGTTGTAGTACGCCGTTGCCTGGTCGTAGCTTCGCGCCGACTCGAAGACGTTGCCGAGAATGAGCGGCCACTTGGGGTCCTGGTCCGCCGTGCGAAGGCGGGCCGCCCAGGTCAGGGCCTTCTCGTGATCGTGCCGGATGAGCGACAGCCGAATCCACGAGAGCATCAGCTCCGCGTCCGACGCGGCGGCGGCGGACAGGGGCGCCAGCTGCGCCTGCGCCTTTCGGACTTGCCCGGCCGTGAGCAGCATGTCCACGAGCAGCTTCACATGATGCAGATTGGCGTGCTCCATCTCCACCGCCCTTTCGACGTTGCCGATCGCGCTCTGCACCTTGCCGCGGTGGTACTGGGCGAGCCCGAGGAGCGACAGATACGTCGGATGCGGACGGACCCGCTTGTCCGACACCAGCAGGAGCAGCAGTCCCTCGGTCTGTTCCCACGCCTCGACCAGCGACAGGGCCCACGCGGCGCCCCACTTCAGGTTCGGCGTCCGGAATCCGGTCCGGGCCCTCACCCAGGTGAGCATCTTCGTCATCTGCGTCGCGTTGCCGAGGCCGGATGCGGCGACCGCGTAGCCAAGCGCCGCTGCGACGCCGTTCTCGTCGACCTCGAGGCCGAGGCGCGCGGCCACGTGGGCCCGCAGGTAATCGCGCTCGGCGAGCGCCGCAAGGCATTCGCTGACGAGCGCCTTGCCGCGCGCGCGCTTGCGCTGGATCGAGTCGGTCCGGCGTTTTACATCGGTAACGATCTCTCGTTCGGCCGCGACCAGCTCGTCCTGCGTCTCCGCCGGGCGGAGATTGGTCAGCGTGCCGAAGGCCGGCACCGGCAGAGGAGTCCTGTCCCGGTGGCGGGCGAGGTGGTACAGCCACGCTCCGGCGCCGATGAGACCGGTGGCGCGGAGGACGATGCCCACCGACATCTGCGGGAGCCCGGCGATCGCGACGAAGACGCCCAGGAGGACGAGAACGACTCCCGGCCATTGAGCCGGTCGCAGCCTGCCGCTGCCCAGCGATCTGCGCGTCTGCCTGGCCAGGTCCTTCGTGTTCCGGCGCTCCTGCCTGGCCAGCACCCGCATGATCTCGGTCATGAGGCGTTCAGCAACCCGGTCGGGCTCGGCGAGCAGCTCGATGGCCGGGCGATTCCTCGGCGGCGCGCCGGCGTCGGGCGGCAGCGCGGCAATCCGATCGCGGAGCCGCGGGTGAGTCGAATACGGATCGATCGAGTGGGAGGCGATCTCGACGTCGCGGCCCTGCGTCGGCGATCCGATTTCGCCGACCAGCCACTGGCTGAAGCTCTCGCCGAGCTGGACGCGCGCCAGCCGCTCACTCCACGGCAGGCGCGCGAGATCGTCGTCCAGCGTCTCGAGCCGGGTCAGCGACGACCGCAGCGCCGCCGCCCCGGTTACCTCGGCGGCTCCGTAATCCGCCTCGAACTCGTCCTGCCGCGAGTAGGTCGCCACCTGTCGCGCCGCTCGCCGCGTCTGCGCGTCGAACGCGGTCGACAGGACCCCGGCCAGGCTCGAGGGTCGCCTGGCCTGCCGGCAGGCTTCGGCGTGCGCCGAGAGTTGGCCGGAGAGCGACGCGAGCCGGCCGAGTCCCTTGTTCATCCACCGACTGAGGCCGCGGTTGACGAGCTTGGCGTGCGCCAGCTCGTGGGCGAGGACCGCCTCGACCTCGCTCTCGGTGAGCGCCGCCAGCAGGTCATAGCCCACGCCGAGCATCGTGCGTCCTGCGCCGCGGCGGTATCCCTTGAGCAGAACCCAGGCGTTGCCGGTCATTTCCACCGACACTTCGTGCGGGGGCTCGACACCCATTCGCGCGGCGAGGTCCTTCAGGAAGGCGAACAGCCGCGGCGCGTCCGCGGGCTGGAGCATGATGCGGAAGGTGGGTCCGGTCCGCAGCCAGAAGCTGCGCCCGAGGATTCCGAGCAGCGCGGCGTTCTGCCGGACGTACTGCGCCAGGAAGCCGGCCAGTCCGAAGCGCGCGGCACCGACCAGCAGCGTCGCCGAGACCACGACGAGTGCGGCCAGCAGCACCATCGACGTCAGCGCGACGGCGTAGAACAGCAGGATCGTCGTCGCGGCGGTGAAGACGAGGGCGACCCGCGCGGCGCGACTGAGAGGGCGTTCGCCGATGGGCGACGGGTGCGACGGGCGGTCGTCCATGAGCCAACTTACACCAGGTCGCGGTATCATTCGCCTCATGCGTCCCACCCGCCGCTCCTTCCTCGCATCCGCGGGCGCCGGACTCTCCGCGCTCGCCGCTCCCGCGCTCGACCTCTCCTGGGCCGCGCCGTACGACGTGATTCTCCGCGGCGGCACCGTCTTCGACGGCACCGGTGCGCCCGGCCGGGTGGCGGACGTGGCGGTCCGGGCGGAGAAGATCGCCGCGGTCGCGCGCCGGATCGCCGGCCGAGGCAAGGAGGAGATCGACGCGCGGCACCTGGCCGTGGCGCCCGGGTTCATCGACATCCACTCCCACGCCGACGGCACCCTCTTCGACGACCCCCGGGTCGAGTCGGTCATCCGGCAGGGGGTGACGACGGTGGTGGTGGGACAGGACGGGTCGTCGCGCATCCCCAACCGGAACGGGGAGACTTCGGTTCAGGCGCTGTTCGCCAGAATCGGGGCGCTGCCCAGCGCCGTGAACGTGGCCACGATGGTCGGGCTCGGCACGCTCCGGCGGATCGTGGTGGGACTCGACGACCGGCCCGCCACGGCCGACGAGCTCGCCCGGATGACCGCGATGGTGGAGACGGCGCTCGCCACCGGCGCCTGCGGCGCCTCGACCGGGCTCGAGTACCCGCCGGGCGCGTTCGCCACGACCGACGAGCTCACCGCCCTCTGCCGCCCGCTCGCCGCGCGGCGGCTGCCCTACGCCACCCACATGCGGAACGAGGACGACACCCTCCTCGAGGCGATCGGGGAGGCGATCCGCATCGCCACGGGGGCAGGGTGCCCGCTCGAGATCTCGCATCTGAAGACCGGCGGCCCGCGGAACTGGCACAAGATTGACGCCGTCATCGCCCGGATCGCGGCGGCCCGCCGGGCCGGGCTCGACCTCACCTTCGACCGCTACCCCTACGTCGCCTGGGCCACGGGGCTCACCAACCGCTTTCCCGTCTGGTCGCGCGACGGCGGCGATACGGCGTTCCTCCGCCGGCTGGACGACAGCTCGACCGCTGCCAGGATCCGGGCGGAAACCCTGGGCGACGTGGAGCTGGTCGGCGGGTGGCACAACATCCTGCTCACCGACGTCCTGGCGCCGGCGGACAAGGACGCGGTGGGAAAGCGGCTCGACCAGTGGGCGGCCGCCCGCGGGCTGGAGCCCTACGACGCGGCGGCCACCCTGCTCAGGAACAGCGGCGGCGACGTCGGGACCGTGGTCTTCGCGATGAGCGAGCAGAATTGCGAGCGGTTGCTGGCCCACCCGCTGGCGATGGTGTGCAGCGACGGCGGGGCGTTCGCGCTCGACGGGCCGGCGCACACCGGGCACCCGCATCCTCGCGGGTTAGGGACCTTCCCCCGGGTGCTGGGCCACTACGTGCGGGAGCGGAAGGTCCTGACGCTCGCCCAGGCGGTCCACAAGATGACCGGCGCGCCGGCCCGCCGGCTCCGGCTGGGCAATCGGGGGCGGGTGGCGCTGGGTGCCGCCGCGGATCTGGTGGTGTTCGACCCGGCCACCGTCCTGGACAAGGCGACCTTCGAGGACCCGTTCCAGTACCCGGCCGGGATCCCGGCAGTTCTGGTGAACGGGGTGATCGCGCTTCGGGACGGCGGACGGGTGGGAGTGGGGGCCGGGAAGGGGCTCCGGCCGGCCTGAAGCCCGCGCAGGGTCAACTCGCCGATTATTTGTCGAGCCCGAGCACCAGCTCCAACCCCCCGGAAACGGCGTCCAGAAGCTCGCCGCCCAGCCGGGTGCCGGTGGCCCGCAGCTGCCGCCGCTCGAGGGTCAGCACCTGGGCGACGTTGGCGACCAGGTCGTGCGGGAGCCCCAAAGCCGGGGCCGGCAGCCGGACGTTCCCCGGCGCGTCGGCGAGCCGCAGGTTGGCGACCAGGGGGACCACCACCACGGTGGGGATCCGGCTCCGGTTGAACGGGTCGGCCTGCACCACGAGCACCGGGAAGCGGGCACCTGGTCCGGGGCCCTGCGGCTCGGCCCAGCAGATCGCTCCCCGCTCGATCACCACTGGTCGGCCCTCGGCACCGACCGGTGCTGGGCGGCAGCGGGGGTCGGCCCCGCCCGTGCGTCGCTCGCTTCGTAGACCAGGTCCAGGCGGGCCCGCACCTGGTCGCTATCGTGCCGTGCGAGGAGCTCTGATACGGCTCTGGCGTAGAGCTCGCTTCGGGAGACACCGAGCTGTTTGGCGAGTGCGTCGGCCTTGTGGAAGATACTGTCGGAAATGGAGATGGCGGTCTTCATACCACTAGTATAACTCTGGTTATACCAGCCCGCCAGCCCTCGATACCAGGGGGCGCGGTCAGCCGGGGCGGGCGAGGAAGTCCTCCGGCGAAATGGCGATCGCCGGGAAGGCGTATCTGTTCTCCGCACGCCGGTGCATATTCATCCCGCGTTTGAATCGAGCCGTTGAGACTCGCCACTCCACCTCCATCTCTTCGAGCCTCCCGTGCCCACGCTCCCGCCCCTCCTCCGTCT
>DASYRI010000148.1:0-3607 GCA_036004545.1 Gemmatimonadales bacterium | reverse complement strand
GGACGGAGGCGAAGTTATCAGGCCGCGGGGTAGTTCCCGTTGACCGTTGACGCGGGTTCTACATGTACCCTCCCCGCCGCAGGGTCTCCAGCCCGCCGCCGACCGGACCGGCCGGGTGCACGGCGCGCAGCCGAGGGAGCGGTAGCGGGTTCCGTCGCCCTGGTTGTAGTAGAGCGACACCGTCGGAATCCCTTCGCGCGGGATGTACTCCCAGATATTGAGCTCGGTCCAGCGACGCTCAGGCTTTCGCGCGCGGGCTCGGCCATACGCTCAAGAGGTAGCGAGGAGCGAGAAGCGAGAAGGGAACATCCGGAAAACAGCAGAGGCGGGAGCTACCCCGCCTCTCGGGTCCTGCGCACCTGTCGGCCGCCGCTCACTTCATCGCGGCGACCTTCTTCACCATGTCGCCGAGCTCGGTGTAGGCCGCCGCGTCGGTCTCGCGGAAGGGGGCCATCACGTGGGCGATCTTTCCGTCCTTCCCGATGATGAACAGAGTCCGGTTGTCCACCACCCTGCCGTTGGCGAATTCCCGGAACGCTCCGTACTTCCGGCCCACCACCGATCCCGAATCGCTCAGGAAGGTGACGGGGTAGCCCTTCTCCTTCGCCCAGGCGGCCTGCATCGTGTCGGGATCCACGCTGATCGCGAGGACGCTGGCATCGCCGAAGAGCTGCGCGTACTGATCACGGTACGCGTCCATTTGGACCGTTCAGCCCTTGGTCCGGGCCTGGTAGAAGAAGGCCAGGACCACGGTCTTTCCCCGCAGATCATTCAGGTGGACCGGCCGGGCGCTCACGCCGTCCCTGGTCGAGGCGGGTAGCGTGAAGTCGGGCGCCTCGGCGCCCACTCCAAGCGGTTTGGCCGCCGGCGGAGCCGGTTGGGGAGCGGGGGCGGGCGCCGGCGCGGGTTGCTGGGCAGCCAGCGGTGCCGCGAGTGCCGCGGCGGCGGCCATCGAAAGGGCGGTGAACAATTGTCTGCTCATGGAGACTCCTCCAATTGGGGCGGGGCAATGAGACCCGCGACTCCCTGCTCCCTGCTCCCTGACCACTGCCCACTGCCCACTGCCCCCTACGGTCTATACATCACCCGCCAGATCTTCCCGTTCGCGTCCGCCCCGATATAAAGCGACCCATCGGGCCCCACGGCAAGCCCCGAGGGCCGGATGGAGGTCGGGTCACCCGCCGGGGCGGCGAAGGTTTCGAAGCTGCCGAGCGCCTTCCCGCCCTTGAACGGAGCGAACACCACCCGGAACCCCTCCTGCGGCGCCGGGGCCCGGTTCCAGGAGCCGTGGAAGGCGATGAAGAGCCCGCCGCGGTATTCGGCCGGGAACTGGGTGCCGCTGTAGAACAGGGTCGCGTTGGGCGCCCAGTGGGCCGGGAAGGCGAGCACCGGCTGGTTCTTCTTGTCGCAATCGCCCACTTTGTTGCCGTCCCCGCCGTACTCGGGATTCTGCAGCATCCGTTTCTTGCGCGGATCGAAGTAGCAGTACGGCCAGCCGCCGTCGGTATTCCCGGTGAGGGCGAAGACCGTCTCCGCCGGATTCTCGCGGCCCTCTTCCGGGGGCCAGCTCCAATTCTCGCTGAGCTGGTCGCGGCCATGGACCCCGGCGTACACGGTCCCGGTGGCCGGATCGAGCGAGACCGACATCGGATTCCGGAGCCCGGTGGCCCAGCGCTTCCCGTCGGCGGGGGTCTGGTGGGTCTTCCGAGCGTCGAAGCGCCAGACGCCGGCGCGCTCCTCCAGCTCGGTGCAGGGGTTCGCACCGGGGAACGGTCCCTTGCGGTCGTCGGCGCCCGCCTGGCAACTGTTGGTGAGGGAGCCGAAGGAGACGTAGAGTGCGCCGTCCTTTCCCAGCACGATGCCCTTCGCCGTGTGGCCGCGGCCTGCGGGCAGGTCCTGAGCGATGGAATCCGCGGGTCCGGAGGGCGCCAGCGCGCCGGGCTTCCAGGGAAAGCGAAGCACCCGGTCGTTGGGCGCGAAGTACACCGCGTCCGGCGCCAGCGCGATGCCGCTCCCGCCCGCGCCCGAGAAGAACGTCGCGATGACGTCGGCTTTGCCGTCGCCGGTGGTGTCGCGCAGCACGATCACACCGCCGGTGGGGCCGCTCTGCCGCGAGTTCCTGGCCGCGAAGACATCGCCGTTGGGCGCCACGGCCAGGTGGCGCACCGAGCCGAGGCTTTCGGCGACCAGCACCGCGCAGAAGCCCCTGGGGAGGGTCAGGCCGGCGTTGTCGGGCGCGCATTTCGGCGACTGCGCGGCGGCGGAGCCCGGAGCTCCGGCCAGGAGCAGCGCGGCGGCCGAGAGACGCAGAGACGCAAGGACGCCAGGACGCCACGACGGAAGGACGCAACGACGCAAGGACGGAAAGCCGCAACGACGGAAAGACCGAAGGTCGAAACGGTGGGGGAGAAAGCTGGACATGGGGCGACTCATCCCGAGTGCGGGTAACGGTTTGTCACGGTGAAGTCAATTATACACCGGCACATTGTGGGCGGTGTGGAGCCGTTCCTCCCCCGGGGGGAGGGTACTAAGTTCCTCCCCCAATGGCGAACCCCCAGTACATCTTCACGATGCAGAATCTCCGCAAGGTCGTCCCGCCCGGGCGGGAGATCCTGAAGGGGATTTATCTGGCCTTTTTTCCGGGAGCCAAGATCGGTGTGCTGGGAGCCAACGGAGCCGGCAAGAGTACCCTGCTCCGCATCATGGCAGCGGTGGACAAGGATTTTCAGGGCGACGCGCGGCCCGCCGATGGTATCCGGGTAGGCTATCTGGCCCAGGAGCCCGAGCTCGACCCCGCCAAAGACGTGCGCGGTAATGTGGAAGAAGCCGTGCGCACTCAGCGCGCCTTGCTGGCGGAGTTCGAAGCGCTGAGCGCGCGTTTCGCCGAGCCGATGAGCGACGCGGAAATGAACCGCCTGCTCGAGCAGCAAGGCTCGTTGCAGGAGCGAATCGATGCGCAGAATCTCTGGGAGCTGGATCGCAAGATCGACATCGCGATGGATGCCTTGCGGCTTCCCCCCGGCGACGCCGACGTGAGCCGGCTGTCTGGCGGAGAGCGCCGGAGAGTGGCGCTCTGCCGAGTGCTGCTCGAGCAGCCCGATCTGCTGCTGCTCCTGGGCCAGCAGCTCCTCGTAGTGCTGCAGGCGGGCCTTGCCCTTGGCCTGCCGGGCCCGTGGCGACAGGCGCACCCACTCCAGCTCGCGCTGGAGGGTGCGGCGCCGCGCCGACTCTTCCTTCTCTTCCTGGGACAGGCGGTTCTGCTTCTGGTCCAGCCAGGACGAGTAGTTGCCCTCCCAGGGGATGCCCGACCCGCGGTCGAGCTCGAGGATCCAGCCCGCGACGTTGTCCAGGAAGTAGCGGTCGTGGGTGACGGCCACCACGCACCCCTTGAACTCCTTCAGGAACTGCTCGAGCCAGGCCACCGACTCCGCGTCGAGGTGGTTGGTCGGCTCGTCGAGCAGGAGCATGTCGTTGGGCTGGAGCAGCAGGCGGCACAGCGCGACGCGGCGGCGCTCGCCGCCGCTCAGGGTGCTCACGTCTGCATCCCCGGGAGGGACGCGCAGCGCGTCCATGGCCACTTCCAGCGCGCGGTCGATCTCCCAGGCGG
>DASYRI010000147.1:0-10412 GCA_036004545.1 Gemmatimonadales bacterium | reverse complement strand
GAACCCCGCCGAACCGGGTGTAGTATGCCGCAGAAGAGCCGCCGGATCAACCCTCGGACCGCCCGCCGAGCATCGCGGCACCCGAGGGCGGCGGTGCCGCCGCAGCCAGGCGCGCGCCCGGCTACGGCGCCCGGCGCAACTCCATGCTGCCGTTGACGGTGGACAGGCTCAGCGTCCGACCCCCCTGCCCGATGGTGCCGCTCATCCGCCGGGGTCCCCACTTGCCCCGGATGGTGAGGGGGAAATCGGTCGACATCGAGCCGTTCACGGTCGAGGCGTCCACCTCCATGCTGGCGCCCGCGGGAAGGTCCACGGTAATGCCGCCATTGACGGTGGAGAACTCCAGGTCGCCCCGCCAGCCGGTGCTGCCGAGCCGGGCGGTGATGCTGCCGTTCACGGTGGAAGCATCGGCCCATGAAGTGGTCTCCACCGTGATCGAGCCGTTTACGGTGTGCTCCTCGGCCTCCGCGCTGAGGCCCCGGCCGACCACGTCGCCGTTGACGGTGCGGCCGGCGAAGCGCACGCCCCGCGGTACCTTCACGGTCCATTCCACATTGACGTCGTTGTCGCGGGTGCTGTTGTGGCCCTTCCCGCCGGCGTGGCACTCGTTCTCCCGGCCGTCGCGCGTGCCGGGAGGATAAAGGGCACAGATGGTGACCCCGTCGGCGTGCTCGACCACCTCGATCCGGACGCTCGCCGGATCGCTCCTGCGGCCCCGCTTCACCGCCACCACTTCCACCTCGGCGCCGCCGGCGCCGGAGGCATCGATTGATCCGTTCACCCCGACGATCTCGATGGTCTTGCCCGCCGCCACCGGGCCGTGCCAGCGGAATTCGTTGCCCTGGAGAGGGAGGAGGGGGGAGCCGGCCGGGCCGGCGAGCGCGAGCAGCGTGGTCAGCAGCATGGCGGCGAGCTCCTGGAGCGGGGGACGGGGACCCTACGGCGGGCCGGGTGACGGGGATTCACACCACAGAATTGGACCCCGGAGCGGGGCGCGGCGTTGGAAGTATCTTTCCCCGCCATGACCGCCCTCGCGCCCGCCACCGTTCGCGCCCCGACCGGGACCACCCTCTCCTGCAAGGGATGGCACCAGGAGGCCGCGCTCCGGATGCTGATGAACAACCTCGACCCCGCGGTCGCCGAGCGGCCCGAGGAGCTGGTGGTGTACGGCGGGAGCGGGAAAGCCGCGCGGAACTGGGCCTGCTTCGAGAAGATCGTGGAGACCCTCCGGCGGCTGGAGAACGACGAGACGCTGCTGGTTCAGAGCGGGAAGCCGGTCGGCGTGTTCCGCACCCACGCCGAAGCCCCTCGGGTGCTGATCGCCAACGCGCACCTGGTGCCCCGTTGGGCCACCTGGGACGAGTTCCGGCGGCTCGAAGCGCTCGGCCTCACCATGTACGGGCAGATGACCGCCGGGTCGTGGATCTACATCGGCACCCAGGGCATCCTCCAGGGCACCTACGAGACGTTTGCCGAGTGCGCCCGGCAGCACTTCGGCGGCACGCTCGCCGGCCGGCTGGTGGTGTCCGCCGGGCTGGGCGGTATGGGCGGCGCGCAGCCGCTCGGCGCGACGATGAACGGCGCCGCGTTCCTCGGCGTCGAGGTGGACCCCGCCCGGATCCGGCGCCGGGTGGAGACCGGCTACTGCGACCGGCTCGCCACCGATCTCGACGAGGCGCTGGCGCTGGTGCTCGAGGCGAAGCGGAGCGGGACCGCGCTCTCGGTGGGCCTGGTCGGAAACGTCGCGGAGGTGCTGCCGGAGCTGGTGCGCCGGGGCGCCCCGGTGGACGTGGTGACCGACCAGACCTCGGCGCACGACCTCAGGGTGGGGTACATCCCCCGGGGACTGTCGCTGGAAGCCGCTGCGGTCATGCGAGAGAAGGATCCGGCCGGCTACGAGGCGACGGTCCTCGACTCGATGGTGGCCCACGTCGAGGCGATGCTCGCCCTCAAGGCCGCCGGCGCCATCGCCTTCGATTACGGGAACAATCTCCGCGGCCAGGTGGCAGACCACCGCGGCATGACGAGGGCATTCGACATTCCCGGCTTCGTGCCCGAGTTCATCCGCCCGCTCTTCTGCCGCGGAGCAGGGCCCTTCCGCTGGGCCGCCCTCTCCGGCGACCCGGCCGACATCGCGGCCACCGACGCCGCGGTCCTCGAGGCCTTCCCCGGCAAGGAGGCGCTGGCGCGCTGGATCCGCCAGGCGCGGAAGAAGGTGCAGTTCCAGGGACTTCCGGCGCGGATCTGCTGGCTCGAGTACGGCGAGCGGGCCGAAATGGGGCTCAGGTTCAACCGGCTGGTGAAGACGGGCAAGGCGAAGGCGCCCATTGTCATTGGAAGAGACCACCTCGACACCGGCTCGGTGGCCTCGCCCAACCGGGAAACCGAGGGGATGAAGGACGGGAGCGATGCGATCGCCGACTGGCCGCTGCTCAACGCGCTGCTCAACACCGCCTGCGGGGCGAGCTGGGTGTCGCTCCATCACGGCGGCGGCGTGGGGATCGGGTACTCGATTCACGCCGGCATGGTGATCGTGGCCGACGGCACCGAGAGCGGCGACCGCCGGCTGGAGCGGGTCCTCACCGCTGATCCCGGCACCGGCATCATGCGGCACGCGGACGCGGGGTACGACCTCGCGATTGCGACCGCGAGAGGGCGGGGCGTGGATCTGCCCATGATCAACAGCGTCAACGGTCAACAGTGAACGGTCAACGGAAAAAGCAACGCAAAGACGCAAGGACGCAAAGGCACAAGGACGCAAGGTCGCAAAGACGCAAGGACGCAAGGTCGCAAAGACGCAAGGACGCAACGGCGCGAGGATGGCGGCGCTGCGGCAGTTCCCGTTGACCGTTGACCATTCACTGTTCACGTCGTTCTGCCCCATGCCCCTCCTCAGCAACATCGGCTCGCTGGCCCGCTGCCTCCCCTCCGACCTCCAGGCCGAGATTCATCGCATTCCCGCCGCGGCGCTGGCGTGGGAGGGGGAGACGATTGTGTGGGTTGGTCCCGAGGCGGATATCCCCGAGCAGGTTCGGGACTGGCCTCGCGAAGACGCCGGCGGCCGGTTGGTGGTGCCCGGGCTGGTGGACTGCCATACCCACCTCGCGTTCGCCGGCTGGCGGGCCGAGGAGTTCGAGCAGCGGATCCTGGGCAGGAGCTACCTCGACATCGCGGCGGCGGGAGGCGGCATCGCCTCGACGGTCGCGAAGACCCGCGCGGCAACCACCGAGGCGCTGACCGCGCGCTGCCGCGAGCACCTGGCCGGGATGGCCCGGCTGGGCGTCACCACCGTCGAAGCGAAAAGCGGCTACGGGTTGAGCGAGGAGCACGAGCTCCGGCTGCTCGGGATCTATCGCGAGCTCGGCGCCGGCCCCCAACGGATCGTCGCCACGCTCCTCGCGGCCCACTTGGTGCCCGCCGAGTATTGCGACCGGCGCGCGGAGTACCTGGAGCTCGTGGCCGGCCGGATCGTCCCGTCGGCGGCGCGGGAGCGGCTGGCGCGCTTCTGCGACGTGTTCGTGGAGGAGGGGGCCTTCACGGTGGCGGAAGCGCGGGCGATCCTGGAGGCGGGGAAGCGTCACGGGCTCCGGCCCAAGCTCCACGCCGATCAGCTCTCCTCCTCCGGCGGCGCCGAGCTGGCCGCGGAGGTCGGCGCGGCGTCGGCGGATCACCTGGAGCGCGTGTCGGAGGAGGGCGTGCGGCGGCTCGCGCGGGCGGACGTGGTGGCGGTGAGCCTGCCGTTCGCGACGCTGTACCTCGGGGCCTCGCCGCTCCCGGCGCGCAGGCTCCTCGACGCCGGCGTGCGGGTGGCCGTGGCGACCGACTTCAATCCCGGCACCGCGCCGAGCTACCACCTGCCGATGGCGATGACGCTGGCCTGCACCCTCCAGCGCATGACCCCGGCCGAGGTCCTCAAGGGAGCCACGATCGTCGCCGCGCGGGCAATCGGGCTCCAGGCCGAAGTCGGCTCGCTCGAGGCGGGGAAGTCGGCCGACTTCGCGGTGATTGACGCGGACTCGGTGGAGCAGTGGCTCTATCACCTGCGGGCCAACGCGTGCGTGCGGACGGTGGCGCGCGGCGTCGAGCTCTGGCGAGCTCCCGGCGCTTCCTGAGCCTCGGGCGCCTCTCATGCCGGTCGCTCGGGGCGCTCGATCGCGTCGCTCGGAGCGGGGTGCTCCCGCGGACTCGGGGTACTTTCGCGGGCTCTGGCCACGGTCCCTGGGGGCGCGGCAAGTGCGCCTGCATACGCGGGCTTGATGGCAGACCGGGGGCGCCGCTTACGCGCCCTGTGGGACCGTGGGCCCTTCGCCCGCCGAAGATCGGAGCACGGCGAGGGCGCGAAGGACCGGGCTCCCATAGCGCGCGTCGGACCTTCGCGCATTGGACGCATCTCGGACATGCCGAGTCCGCAGCGCGCGGAGGGAGCCCGGTTCAAGCGACCCGAGCGGAGCAACGAGCGACCCGAGCGGTGCCGCGCGCCCGCGCGACGCCGACTACCGCATCCGCTCCTCGACGATGTCGAGAATCTCCGCCTCCCGCTCCGCCGCCTCCCGCTCCAGCCGGGCGCCCTCCTCGAGCATCGGCGCGAGTACCCCGGGGTTCTTCACCCCGCTCGCGTTGCTGCGCACGTTGAGCCAGGCGCCGCGCACCGCGGCCCGCACGCAGAGCGCGCCGACCCCCGCGTCCGACGCCGACGCGGGGTTGCCCTGCTCGGCCATGGCGCGGAGCAGCGGAAACGCCGAGTGAGCCGTGCGCATCACCTCCCACGGCACCTCGAGCGCGCCCAGGTACGCCGCCTCGAGGGCGGCGGCGCGGGCCGCCGCCTCGGCGCCGGTCGCCTTGGCCAGGGCGAGCGCGGCCATGACGCGGCCGAAGGCGCGGGTATCGTCGTCCACCAGCCGGACCAGGCGCTCCTTCAGGCGCTGCCCCTCTTCAGCCCAGCGGGAGAACTCCTCCCAGCGGGCGTCCCAGCCGCGCTTGTGCGCCGAGAGATTCGCCACCATGGTGCCGAGGGCGGCACCCAGCGCGCCCGCGAGGGCCGCGGTGGAGCCGCCGCCCGGCGCCACCGATTCGGAGGCGGTCTCGTCCACGAACTCCTGCACCGTGAGGCAGGCGAGCGGGCGGTCGCCCGCGGCCTGGAGACGGTATTCGATGATCCGTTCCTCCGGCTTGAACGGCGCGAGCTCGGAGAGCCCGAGCGAGCGGACCGCGATCCCGATGAGCTCCGCCGGGGAGACGCCCAGAGAGCGCCGCTGCTTCGCCAGATAATACCGCCCCGCGTCGAGCATCGCCCCGAGCGGGACGAGGCCCACGAGCTCGGACCCGGTTACCCGGAGTCCCCGCGCCTCCGCCGCGCGGCGGGACTCCTCGAAGGCGACGTGCAGCGGCGTCACCGTCAGGTCGGTGAGGTTCATCGAGACCTGGGCGATGCCGTACTCCTCGATGTACCAGCCGATCGCCTTGACCGCCTTGAGCGTGCCGGGGACCATCACCGGGTTGCCTGCGGCGTCGGTCTCGATCGGTCCGGTGAGCGGATCGCCCCGGCGTCTGGGCCGCCCGCTTTCCCGCACGTCGTAGGCGACGGCGTTGGCCCGCCGAGTTGAGGTGGTGTTGAGGTTGACGTTGAAGGCGACGAGGAAGCCGCGCGCTCCGATGGCGGTGGCGCCGCTCCTGGGTACGAAGTCGGCGGGGCCGAAATCCGGCTTCCACCCCGGATCGGCGAGTTTTCCCGGAAGGCCCTCGTACTCGCCCTCCCGGATCACCGAGAGGTCCCGCCGTTTCGGGTCGGGTTGCGCCGCCTCGTAGAGGTACACCGGGATGCCGAGCTCCCGGCCCACCCGCTCGGCCAACCGGCGGGCGTAGCCGGCGGTCTCCTCCAGCGTGATGCCCGACACCGGCACCAGCGGGCAGACGTCGGTGGCCCCCATGCGGGGGTGCTCGCCGTGATGCCGGCGCATGTCGATCAGCTCGCCCGCCGCGGCGATCGCCCGGAACGCGGCCTCGGTGACCGGATCGGGCGCGCCCGCGAACGTCACCACCGTGCGATTGGTGGCCTTTCCCGGATCCACGTGGAGAAGGGTGACCCCTTCAACCGATTCGATCCGCGCGGTAATTTTCCGGATGACCTCCGGGTCGCGTCCCTCGCTGAAATTCGGCACGCACTCGATCAACGCGGACATGAGCGGCGGCGCGGGTCTGGGTTGGCGCCAAATCTACCTGAGGGGAAACTTCATGCCGAACCGCGCTTCCATTGGCGGCATCCGCGGAGGTTCGCCTGAGCGATGAACGTCCCGCTGGCAGGCCGCTTCCGCTACACCCTGGCCATCCTGATCGCCGCGACGGGCGTGGCGGCGCTGCTCGCCTTTCCCGGCTTCTTCGCGCGCGCGCCGTTCATGCCGGCCTGGGGGGTCGCGCTGACCGCGCTTTTCGTGGCCGGCGTGGGCCCCGCGATCCTCGCCGAGGCGATCATCATCGTGGCGACGGTCCTGCTCGCGCTCCGGCCACCCGGTGGCCCGGCCGCTCCGGATCCGTACGACTGGGTCCGGCTCGCGGCGTGGGCCGGGATCATCGCCGCCGCCGACTTGATGAGCTGGCGGCTGGAGCGGGCGGTCGTCCAGGCGGGAGAGCGGGAGCGCCTGCTGCGGGAGAGCGAGACCCGCTACCGGCTGGTGCTGGAGCAGGCGTCGGACGGGATCGCCGTCGCCGCGCCGGACGGGCGCTTCGTGATGGTGAATCCGCGGTTCTGCGAGATGCTGCGGTACACCGAGGCGGAGCTGCTCCGGCTCCCGGTCGAGAGCGTGTACGCTCCCGGCGAGCAGGAGGCGGCGCCGCTGGCCTGGGATGAGCCGACGCGGGCGTCCGTCCTGGTGAAGGAGCGCCGGCTCCGGCGCAAGGACGGCTCCACCTTCATGGCGGAGCTCAGCATCCGGAGGACCTCCGACCACCTCGCCCAGGCGACGGTGCGCGATATCAGCGAGCGGCATGCCGCCCTGGCGGCGCTGCGCTCGGAGCGGGACCTGCTCGACGGCATCCTCGCCACCAGCGTGGCGGGGATCCTGGTGGTGACGCCCGAGGGACGGGTGCTGTTCCGCAACTCCCGGGGGGAGGCGCTCCTCGGCGTGACCCAGGATGAGCTGCGCGACTGGTTCGCCACCCCGCCGGGCTGGCGCTTCCTCACCCCCGACGGCGCCCCGATGGCGGATGCCGAGCGGCCGGCGCGGCGGGTCCTCGCCTCCGGCGAGCCGGTCCACGACGCGCGGCTCGTCATCGAGCGGGAGGGCGGCGCGCGCCGGCTGTTCTCGATCAACGCCGCGCCGCTCCGCGAGGCGTCCCGCGGCATCTCCGCGGTGGTGCTCTCCATCACCGACATCACCGAGGCGGAGGCCGCCCGGCGGGAGCTCCGCGATCGGGAGGAGCAGCTCGAGCGGGTCACCAGCGCGGTGCCGGGCGTGGTCTATCAATACGTCGTCGGGCCGGGCGAGGCCCAACGCTTCGCGTTCGTGAGCCGGGGGGTGGAGACGCTGCTCGGGGCCAGCGCCGAGGCGATCCTCGCCGATCCGGCACGGGCGTGGGCCATGGTCGCCCCGGAAGACCGCCAGGCGATGCGCGCCGCCTTCACCCGCGCCTCGCGGACCCTCGCGCCCTGGAGCTTCGATTTCCGGGTGCTCGGGCCGGGCGGGACCGTGCGCTGGCTGCGCGACCTCGCCAGCGCTGCCGGCACCCGCGAGCCGGACTGCGTCCTCTGGAGCGGGGTCATCGTGGACATCACCGAGCGCCGCCGGCTGGAAGACGAGCTCCGCCAGGCGCAGAAGATGGACAGCCTCGGCCGCCTGGCCGGCGGGGTGGCCCACGATTTCAACAACCTCCTCACTCTGGTGAGCGGATACGCCGACATGCTGGCGCGCGAGCTTGGCGAAGGCGACTCCCGGATCGGGCCGGTCAAGGAGATCCGCCGGGCCGCGGAGCGGGCCACCGCGCTCACTCGCCAGCTGCTCGCGGTGAGCCGCCGACAGCTGCTGATGGCGCGGGAGGTGGACCTCAACGCCCTGGTGCGGGAGACGGAGAAGATGATCGGCCGGCTGGTCGGCGAGAACGTGATCGTGCGTAGCGCCGCCGATCCCGGGCCGGGCATGGTGCGGGCCGATCCGATCCAGCTCGAGCAGGTGCTGCACAATCTCGCCGTGAACGCGCGCGAGGCGATGCCCCGGGGCGGGATGCTCACCCTCGAGAGCCGGCGGATCACGCTCGCGGCCGGCGGGCGGGAGCCGGGCGCGGAAGGCGTGCCGCCCGGGGAGTACCTGGTCCTCCAGGTGAGCGACACCGGCGTCGGCATGAGCCGGGAAACCCAGGCCATGATCTTCGAGCCGTTCTTCACCACCAAACCTTCGGGCGAAGGCACCGGCCTCGGCCTCTCCACGGTGTACGGCATCGTGCAGCAGAGCCACGGATTCATCACCGTGGAGAGCGAGCCCGGCCGGGGCGCGACCTTCCGCATCTTCCTTCCCCGGCTGCCGGAGGGTCGGGCGGCGGCGCTTCCGCCGGAACCGGCCGGACCGGGGCCGGAGCGGCGCCAGCGACGGCTGACCGTGCTGGTCGTCGAGGACGACGACAGCGTGCGCCAGCTCACCCGGCGGGTGCTGGACCAGTACGGCTTCACCGTGGAAGAAGCCCGGAACGGCCTCGAGGCGCTGGAGCTGCTGGGCCGCGAGGGACGGCGGGTGGACGTGATGGTGTCGGACGTCGTGATGCCCGGGATGGGCGGCCCCGCGCTGATCGCCGAGGTCCGGCGCCGCTGGCCCGTGCTGCCGGTGCTCTTCCTTTCCGGCTACACGGGAGACGAGCTGGGCGACGCCGCGCTCAAGGGGCCGCACCAGAGCTTCCTGCAGAAGCCCTACTCTCCCGACGCCCTCGCGGCGGCGCTGGACTCGCTCCTCGCCGGGGCGGAGCCCCCTCCCCCGACTACCGGGCCGGCCACTGCTGCGTGACGCAGTGGACCGCGCCGAGCCCCCAGACCAGGTCGGTGCAGTCGACCGTCGCCACCCGGCGCCCCGGGAAGAGTCGCTCGAGGACCGCGCGCGCCGCGGCGTCCCGCGCGGCGTCATAACCCGGCATCACCACGACGCCGTTGGCGATGTAGAAGTTCGCGTAGCTGGCCGGCAGGCGCCGGCCCTCATGGTACAGCGCGGGCGGCATGGGCAGCTCCACGATCCGGAGCGGGCGGCCGTCCTGGTCGGTCATGCCGCGGAGCCGCTCGAGATTGTCGCGGAGCGGGGCGCAGTTGGCGTCGCGCGGGTCGTCCTCGACGGCGGTGACCACCGTGCCGGGATCCACGAAACGGGTGAGGTCGTCCACGTGGCCGTCGGTGTCGTCGCCCTCGATCCCGTCCCCCAGCCAGAGGATCTTCCGGACGCCGAGGTACTCGCGGAGGTACCCTTCGATCTCCTGCTTCCCGAGCGTCGGATTCCGGTTGGGGTTGAGGAGACACTGCTCGGTGGTGAGCAGCGTCCCCGCGCCGTTCACCTCGATGCTGCCGCCCTCCAGCACGATGCCGGGGGCCACGACCGGCAGGCCGAGCTCCCCGGCGATCCGGGTCGGCACCGCGTCGTCCAGATCGAACGGCGGGTACTTGCCGCCCCACGCGTTGAAGCCCCAGTCGAGCACCAGCTCTTCGCGGCGGCCGTCGTGCTCCCGCTGCAGGAAGATCGGGCCGTGGTCGCGGCACCAGGCGTCGTCGGTGGGGTGCCGGTGGAAGAAGACCCGCTCGTTGGGGACCAGGGCGGCGTGCAGCACCTCGCGGACCGCGGTCTCCTGGTCCTGGTCGCCCACCAGGACGTGCACCTCTTCGTGGGGGACGAGCTGCCGCACGATCTCGGCGAAAATCATGGGCACCGGGGCGAACCTGCCGGGCCAGGACGCTTCCTTGTGGGGCCAGCTGAGCCAGGTGCCCCGGTGGGGCGCCCACTCGGGAGGCATGGAGTAGCCCAGCGCCGCAGGAACTGCGTCCACAGTCAACGGTGAACCGTCAACGGGAACCGCCCCGCCCCCCGGTTCGGTATCTGGATTGCCGGGGCTTTTCCCGTTGACCGTTGACTGTTGACCGTTGACGCTGTTCAGCCATCCAGGAACCGCTCCGTCATCCCGGCGTACGCGTCCACCCGCCGGTCGCGCAGGAAGGGCCAATGGGTCCGCACGACGTCCACCTGCGAAAGATCGCAGGCCACCACCAGCAGCTCCTCATCCGGTCCAGCCTTAACGAGCAGCCGGCCGTTGGGATCGGCCACGAAACTCGCGCCCCAGAACTCGAGCCCGCGGTCGGGGTCCGCGGCGCTTCCCGCCGCCGGGGCCGGCTCGAAGCCCACCCGGTTCACCGCGGCGACGAAGCAGCCGTTGGCGATCGCGTGGGCCCGCTGGAT
>DASYRI010000146.1:0-12035 GCA_036004545.1 Gemmatimonadales bacterium | reverse complement strand
GTCCAGCGGGGCAGCCGGGCCGGCCAGACCTGGACGTACTCCCGCTCGGGTGGCGGATAAGCGGGGAGCGCGCTCTGCGCGGCGACGCCGAAGTGGGCGACCAACCAGGCGATCGCGACCAGGAGGCCCAGCAGCTCGAGGGCGAGGGAGTAGACCGCCCGCCGCGCGCCGGCCACCGCGACCGCCTCGGAGACCGACGCCTCCCAGAGACGCTCGGTGAGGAACACCGAGCTCCAGCGTCCGACGGAAAGCACCACCGCGAGGACGATGAGGGTGACGGCGACCCTGCGGCCGCGGCCGGCCATCGTCCTAGGAACGGACGCCCTGGGCCGCGAGCCAGCCGGTCACCTCGGCGCGGTAGCGCTCGAGCGCATCCTGACTGGTCGCCTCGAAGCGGAGGACGAGGACGGGCTGGGTGTTCGAGGCGCGAAGGAGTCCCCAGCCATCCGGGAATTTCACCCGCACGCCGTCAATCGTGTTCACCGGGTAGCGTACGGCGAAATAGGCCGACGCGCGCTCGACGATGCCGAACTTCTCCTCGTCGGGGCAGTCCACCCGCATCTCCGGCGTGGCGAAGGTGCGGGGCAGATCGGCCAGGAGCCGCGCCAGGCCGACGGGCCCCGCGCTCACGATCTCGGTGAGGCGCGCCGCGGCGAAGAGGGCATCGTCGAACCCGAACCAGTCGCCCCCGAAGAAGAGGTGCCCGCTCATCTCCCCGGCGAGCGGCGCCCCGGTCTCCTTCATGCGGGCCTTGATGAGCGAGTGGCCGGTCTTCCACATCTCCGGCCGCGCGCCGGCCTTCGCGAGCGCCTGGGGAAGGAGCTCGGAGCACTTCACGTCGAAGATCACCGGGGTCCCCGGGCCGAAGCGGCGCACCGCGTCCCGGCCCAGGATGACCAGCAGCAGGTCGCCGTAAAGGATCTCGCCGGTCTCGGTCACCGCACCGAGGCGGTCGCCGTCGCCGTCGAAGGCGATGCCCAGCTCGGCGCCGGTGGTGCGGACCACCCGGCGCAGATCGGCCAGATTCGCGGGGACCGTCGGATCGGGATGGTGATTGGGAAAGGTGCCGTCGGACTCGCAGAAGAGCGGAGTCACCTCCACGCCCATCGCCCGCAGGGTGCCGACCGCCACGAGGCTCGCCACCCCGTTGCCGCAGTCCACCACGGCCTTGACCGGCCGGGCAAGGTGGTGACGGGAGACGATCGCCTCGCGATACGCCGGGAGGACCGAGGCATCCGCGCGCTCCCTGCCCTGCCCCTCGCGCCACTCCTCCTTCGAGATGATCTCGTGGAGCTGGAGGATCTCCCCGCCGTGAATTGCGTCGCCCGCGACGACCATCTTGAACCCGTTGAACTCGGGCGGGTTATGGCTCCCGGTGACCTGGAGCCCGCCGTCGGTCTCGAGGTGGTGGACGGCGAAGTAGAGCGCCGGAGTGGGAAGCTCGCCCACGTCCACGACGGTGGCGCCGGCCTCCACCATCCCCCGCACCACGCCGGCGGCGAGGCCGGGGCCCGACGGCCGGTTGTCCCGCCCCACCGCGAGCACCGGCGCGCGGCCGAGCTTGCTCCAGGCGAGCGTGGCGCAGGCCCGCCCGAGGGCGCGCGCGAACGCGGGGGTGAGCTCGCGGTCCACCAGACCCCGCACGTCGTACTCGCGGAAGATCGTCCGGGGGACGTTCATCGGCCGAGCCCCGGAGGAGCCGCCATGCCGCTGCCGACCATCGTGCCGGCGTTCCGGACCGCCCCGGCCAGCGCCGAAGCGGGCAGCACGCCGAAGGCGAGCACCAGCGCCACGGCGACGGCCACCCCGACGGCGGCGGCGCGCGGCAGCAGCGCCCCGTCGTGGGCGCCCGGCCCGGCAGGCTCACGCATCCAGGACGCCATGATCACCGGCAGATAGTAGCCGGCCGAGACCAGGCTGGTGACCACCAGGATCACCGCGAGCGGCAGGTGCTTCTGCTGGACCACGGCGGCGAGGATCGCCCACTTGCCGACGAAGCCGAGCGTGCCCGGGAAGCCCAGGAGCGAGAGCATGCAGACCGCGAGGCCGAAGGCCAGCCAGGGCCGGCGGCGCCCGAGGCCGGCGATCGAATCGAGGGTGACGTCCCGCTCCCCGCCCCGCCCGAGCACGGTGAGGATCCCGAACGCGGCGAGCGAGGTGAGGCTGTACGCGGCGACGTACAGCAGCGTGGCGCCCGCGCCGAGCCGGGTGCCGGGCCAGAGCGCCGTGAGCAGGTACCCCGCATGGGCGATCGAGCTGTAGGCCAGCATGCGCTTGAGGGAGCGCTGGGCCAGGGCGACCAGGTTGCCGAGGACCATCGAGGCAACGGCGAGGGCGGCGATCACCGGCTGCCAGGCCTCCGTCGCCGCGGGGAACCCCACGTAGAGGATCCGGGCCAGCGCGAGGAAGCTGGCCGCCTTGACCCCGGTCGCCATGAAGCCGGTGACCGGCGTGGGCGCGCCGTCGTACACGTCGGGCGCCCACATGTGGAACGGCACCGACGCGACCTTGAAACCCATGCCGATCAGGAGGAGTCCGAGGCCCAGGTTGGCGAGGGCGGGATGCTCGCCGCGGGCCAGCCGGGTCCCGATCTCGCTCAATCCGGTGCTCCCGGTGCCACCCCAGACCAGCGCGATGCCGTAGAGGAGGAACGCCGAGGCGAACGCCCCGATGAGAAAGTACTTTAAGGCCGCTTCGGCGGAGAAGACGCTGGCGCGGTCGTAGCCGGCCAGCACGTACACCGAGACCGACATCACCTCGAGCCCGAGGAACAGCACGATCAGGTCCTCGGCGCCGGCCAGGAACATCATGCCGGAGGCGGCGAAGAGGATCAGGGCGTAGTACTCCGGGGCCATCATCCCTTCCCGCTCGAGGTAGCCCAGGGAGAGGAGGATCGTGGCCGCGGTGGCCACCAGGATCAGCGCGAGGGCCGCGAAGCGGAATCCGTCGAGCGCCACCATGAAGGGCTCGCCCCGGGCGCCGGCGCCGCCCTGCCAGAGCGCCGCGAGCGCGGCCGCGCTGGGCAGCAGGCTCGCGAGCGCGATCCACCCCGCCAGGCGGCTGTCGGCCGCGGTCCGGTGGCGCCAGGCGTTCACCAGCAGCACCACCAGCGCCCCCAGGGTGAGCAGGACCTCCGGAAGGAGCGCGATGGTCGCGTCGAGCGGGAGGTGCGGGTCGAGGGGCCTCATCGCGGCGACTCGGCGGCCCGTTGCGATACCTGGAAGAGGCCCATCGGTCCCCGCACCGCCTCGATGTACCGGAGGGCCGCCGGCTCGATCCGCTCGAGCACCGGCGCCGGGAAGAGACCCAGCCACACGATCGCCGCGAGCAGTGGGAGCAGCACCGCGAGCTCCCGCGGGCTCAGGTCGGAGAGCGTCTCGTTCTCGCGCTGGTCGAGCCGGTTGTAGATGATCCGCTGGAGGGCCCAGAGGAGGTAGGCGGCGGCGAAGATGACGCCGGTCGTCGCGATGCCCGTGGCCACCGGATGGACCCTGAAGCTGCCGATCAGGACCAGGAACTCGCCGATGAACCCGTTGAGCCCGGGGAGTCCGATCGAGGAGAGCGCCACGACGCTGAAGATCAGGCTGAACACCGGCACCACCCGCGCGATGCCGCCGTAGGCCGCGATGTCGCGGGAGTGGCGCCGCTCGTACAGCATGCCGACCAGGAAGAAGAGCGCGCCGGTGGAAAGGCCGTGACCGATCATCACCATCACCGCCCCGTCCAGGCTCTGGACCGTGGCGGCCCAGATCCCGAGCATGACGAAGCCCAGGTGGCTCACCGACGAGTACGCCACCAGCTTCTTGATATCGGGCTGGACCATCGCGACCAGGGCGCCGTAGACGATCCCCACCAGCGCGAGGACGATCACCAGGTTGGTGACCCACGGGCTCATCGCGACACCGGGGAAGAACGGGACCGCGTACCGCAGGAACCCGTAGGTGCCCATCTTGAGAAGCACGCCGGCCAGCAGCACGCTCCCCGCGGTCGGGGCCTCGACGTGGGCGTCGGGAAGCCAGGTGTGGAGCGGGAAGACCGGCACCTTGATCGCGAACGCCAGCGCGAACGCACCGAAGAGCCAGGGCGCGAGCCCCGCCGCCGCCCGGGCGTTGGCGAGCAGGTGGGCGTAGTCGAAGGAGAGCGGCTCGCCGGTGCGGCCCGCCACCGTCCACGCCAGCGCGAGGATCGCCACCAGCATGAGAAATGAGCCCACCATGGTGAAGACGAAGAACTTGATCGCCGCGTACAGCCGGTTCTTTCCGCCCCAGATCCCGATGATGAAGTACATCGGGATGAGCATCACCTCCCAGAACACGTAAAAGAGGAAGAGATCGGTGGCCAGGAAGACGCCCAGCATCCCGGTCGTGAGGACGACCAGCAGGGCGTAGTAGCCCCGCTCCCGCTCGGTGATATAGCTCCAGCTGGCCAGCACCGAGAGGGGCATGAGGAGCGTGGTCAGCAGCACCATGGCGAGCGAGATGCCGTCAATCCCCACCGCGTAATTGATGCCCCATCCGGGGACCCAGGGCACGCTCGCGGTGAGTTGCAGGGTGCCCGGCCGGGTGTCCACCGCCCACCAGAGCCCGACCGAGAGGACGAACTCGAGCAGGGTCACCACCAGGGCGGTGCGCTTCGCCGCCGCCACCGGACCGAGGAGGATCGGCACGGCGCCGGCCAGCGGCAGCAGCAGCAGGACGTGGAGGATCCACTGCGGATACCCGATGGCCGCGAGCAGCTGGGTCATGGGCGGCTACCGGGTCACGGCGCGGAGCAGCCACACCGCGCCGATCAGGAAGACCGCGACGTAGAAGCCCAGCTGGCCCGACTGGAGCCGGCCGCCGAGCCACCCGAGGCCCCGCGCGAGCGAAGCGGAGCCGTTCACCATCGCGCCGTCCACCACGCCCTGGTCCACGCCCTTCCAGAGCACCAGGCGGGAGAGCCAGACGATCGGCCGGACGATGAGCGCATCGTAGATCTCGTCCACGTAGTACTTCCGGAAGAGGACCCGCGCGAAGCCGGCGTCCGGCGCCGCCTCCCGCGCGATGCGGATCGGTCTCGCGAGCGTGGCGCGCCAGCCGAGGAAGAGGCCCAGCGCCGCCGCCAGGACGGCGCCGCCGATCAGGGCGGACTCGGTGCCGCCTTCCGGCATGATGAGGGGCGCCGTGCGGTTGGCCGCCGCGAAGACCGGCTCCAGCCAGCGCTCCAGCGCCGGACTCCCCCCGAGCAGCTTCGGCAGGTTGAGCAGCCCGCCCACGACGCTCAGCCCGCCGAGCACCAGCAGCGGCCCGGTCATGATCCAGGGCGCTTCGTGCAGGTGCTCGCGCTCCCGCTCCCCGGTGCGGTTCTCCCCGAGGAACGTCATCGCGATGAGGCGCATCATGTAGAACGCGGTCAGGAACGCCGCCGCCACCCCCATCGCCCAGAACAGTCGCCAGAGCGGCTCTTCCGCGCCGCGCCCGAAGGCGGCGGAGAGGATCTCGTCCTTGGAGAAGAAGCCGGAGAACGGCGGCACCCCCGCGATCGCCGCGGTGGCGAGCAGCATGAGGGCGAACGTCCACGGCAGGTAGCGCCGGAGACCACCCATGTTCCGCATGTCCTGCGCGTCCTCGTGGGAATGGGTCGCGTGGTAGGCGTGGCGGAGGGCGTGGATCACGCACCCCGAGCCGAGGAAGAGCAGAGCCTTGAAGAAGGCATGGGTCACGAGGTGAAACATTCCGGCGACGAACGCGCCGGTCCCCACGCCCAGGAACATGTAGCCCAGCTGGGAAACGGTCGAGTAGGCGAGCACCCGCTTGATGTCGTACTGCCGCAATCCGATCGTGGCGGCGAACAGCGCGGTGAGCGCTCCGATCCCCGCCACGACGGCGCTGGAGAGCGGCGCCATCGCGAAGAGCACATTGGTGCGGGCCACCAGGTAGACGCCCGCCGTCACCATGGTCGCCGCGTGGATCAGGGCGGAGACGGGGGTCGGGCCGGCCATCGCGTCGGGGAGCCAGGTGTAGAGCGGGATCTGGGCCGATTTGCCGGTGCACCCCAGGAAGAGGAACAGCGTGATCGCGGTGACCAGGCCATGGGCCGCCTGCAGCCGGAGCGGCGCGCGCTGGGCGATGGTCGCGAAGTCGAGCGAGCGGAGGCTCCACCAGAGCATGAACATCGCGATCAGCACGCCGAAGTCGCCGATCCGGTTCACCAGGAACGCCTTCTTCCCGGCGTTGGCGTTGGCCTCCTCGGTGAACCAGAACCCGATCAGCAGGTAGGAGCAGAGGCCCACGCCTTCCCAGCCCACGAAGGCGACCGGCAGGCTCGCGCCGAGCACCAGGACCAGCATGAAGGCGACGAACAGGTTGAGGTACGAGAAGTAGCGCGCGTAGCCGTCGTCCTCCCGCATGTAGCCGATGCTGAAGAGGTGGATGAGGCTCCCGACCCCGGTCACTACGAGCAGCATCACCACCGAGAGCTGGTCCACCTGGAACGCGAAACTGATCTGGATGGCTCCGGCGCTGATCCAGCGCCAGAGCGGGACCACGATCGGCGCCTCCGGCGGATGGGCGAAGAGACTGGCGGAGACCGCGAGCGCCACCCCGAAGGCCGCGATCAGGACCCCAGCCCCGATCGCCGACACCGCGCGTTTCGCCTCCGGCCGGCGGAGCGCGAGCGCGCCGTTGGCGAGGAACCCGGCGAGCGGAAGCGCGACCGTGAGCCAGACCAGCCGGACCACGCCCTCGGCCGCGGCGGTCGGGGCGGCGCGGGCGGCCTCCTGGACGGCCTCGAGGACTCCGGGCAGGGGAAGCGTCATCAGCCCCGGAGGAGGTTGATGTTCTTGAGATCCACCGACCGGGTATGGCGGAAGATCGCCAGGATGATGGCGAGTCCCACCGCGGCCTCGGCGGCGGCCACGGTCATGACGAAGAAGACGATCACCTGGCCGCCCAGCCCCAGCACCTGCGAGAGAGCGACGAAGCTCAGGTTCACCGCGTTGAGCATGAGCTCCACGCACATGAAGAGTATGATGGCGTTGCGGCGCACCACCACTCCGGCGACGCCGATGGTGAACAGCACGGCGGAAAGCAGCAGCGACGGCCCGAGCAGCATGGCTAGAGCTTCCGCTTGGCCAGCACGACGGCGCCCACCGCCGCGGCCAGGAGCAGGATCGACGTGAGCTCGAACGGGATCAGGTAGGTGGTGAAGAGCGGCTCGGCGATGGCGCCGACCACGCCCCGCGCGGCCGGGGCGGCCATCCCGGCGCCGCCCATCGGGAAGAGCGCCATCGGGCCGGCGGCCCCCGCGCCGGCTCCCCCGGCCCCCCCGGCGGCCTGGAGGGCCGCGAGGCCGCCGGGGGAGAGCCGGGTCAGCACCCCGAGCTGGACCAGGAGGCCGGCCGCGATGGCGAGCGCCACCAGGCGCACCGGCATGCCGCGGAGGTCGGCGCCCTCCCGCCCGACGTTGAGCAGCATGATCACGAAGAGGAAGAGCACCATCACCGCGCCGGCATACACCAGCACCTGGATCGCGGCGATGAACTGGGCGTTGAGGAGGATGTAGATCCCGGAGAGGGAGAACATCGTCGAGACCAGCCAGAGGGCGGAGGAGACCGCGTTTCGCTGGGTGATGCAGAGGAGCGCCGACCCCACCGCGAAGGCGCCGAGGAGGTAGAAGACGGCTTCGGCGCTCATCTCACTCGCCCCGGGCGTCGGCCGGGTCCCACAGGGTCGAGACCGGGTGCACCTGCGAGCTGAGCCGCTCCAGATCGTAGACGAAGCGGTCCCGGCTGTACTCCGCGTTCTCGTAGTGCACCCCGACGTGAATGGCCTCCTCGGGGCAGACCTCCTGGCAGTAGCCGCAGAACACGCAGCGGAACTCGTCGATCTCGTAGATCAGCGGGTAGCGGTTCCCTTCCTCGTCCTCCCCCGGCACCAGCTTGATGCAGTTGGCCGGGCAGATCTGGGGACACAGCCCGCAGGCGACGCACTTGGTCCGGCCCTGCTCGTCGGCGAGCATGCGGTGGGTGCCCCGCCAGCGGGGGGAGATCGAGTACTGGCCCCGCTCGTCGGCGGTGCTCTTCTCCTCCGGGTACTGCATCGTCACCTTGGGCTCGAACATGTGCTTGAAGGTGAGCCGCATCCCCTTGAGCGCGGCGCGGACGTAGCTCACCTCGCGCTCCGGCCGCTTGAGCACCTTGACGCCGATCGCCATCAGGCCTCCTGCCCGGCCTGGCGGGCGGGCGCGCCGCGCCGGTACGATCCGGAGATCAACAGGCCGCGGTCCAGGATGAAGAAGACCAGGTACGCCAGCGGGAGATTCAATCCGAACAGGAGGCCCATCGTCACCCTGGGGTCGGTGATGCCGGCCAGGCGCTGGATCGCCCAGAGGGCGATCGCGATCAGCATGATGTAGAGCAGCGCCAGCGGCAGCATGACCTTCCAGCCCAGCGCCATCAGCTGGTCGTAGCGGAAGCGCGGGAGGGTCCAGCGGATCCACATGAAGACGAAGAGCCCGAAGAAGGTCTTGCCGAACATCATCGCGCCCGTGGCCACCGTCTGGGCCAGGCCGGGCGTCTCGTCCCAGCGGGTGAACGGAATGTCCCAGCCCCCGAAGAAGAGCGTCGCCACCATCGCCGAGACGGTCAGGATGTTGGAGTACTCCGCGATGAAGAACAGCGAGAACTTCATCGCGCTGTACTCGGTGTGATAGCCGGCGATCAGCTCCGACTCCGCCTCCGGCAGGTCGAAGGGGAGCCGGTTGGTCTCGGCGAATCCGGCGATCAGAAAGACGAAGAACGAGAGGAAGAGCGGCAGCACGAACCAGAGGCCGCGCTGCTGGTCGGCGATGATCCGGTCGAAGGTCACGTTCCCGCTCAGGAGCAGGAGCGGGATCAGGCTCATCCCCATCGCGACCTCGTAGGAGATCATCTGGGCGCTGGAGCGGAGCCCGCCCAGCAGCGAGTACTTGTTGTTGGACGACCAGCCCGCGAGGGCGATGCCGTACACGCCGAGCGAAGCGAAAGCGAGCACGAAAAGGAAGCCGACCGGGAGATCGGCCACCGCCATGGAGAGGGGACCGTGCCAGCTCACCAGCCCGATGAGCGGCAGCTGCCGGTCGAAATTCACCACCATCGGCGCGGCCCACGGGATCACGCCGGAGAGACAGAGCGCCGGAATGAACGCCAGCGCCGGCGCCAGCATGAAGATCACCGGGTTGGCGCTCGCCGGCAGCGTCTCCTCCTTCACGATGTTCTTGAGCCCGTCCGCGGCGGGCTGCAGGAGGCCCGCCCAGCCCACCCGGTTCGGGCCCCGGCGGTTCTGCATCCAGGCGCTCACCTTCCGCTCCATGAGCGTGAGCAGCGCCACGCCCACCATCACGACGCTGAACACGACCAGCATCTTGATGGTGCTGAGCAGGAGAAAGCCCTTGTACTCCGGCGTCATCGCGGCTGGCCCTCGCGGCCGGCGGCGGCCATCGGTGCACCGGTCTCCACCACCCGCCCGGTGAGGCCGAGCTCGTCGTAGGTGAGGCCGCCCAGCGCGGGGATCGTCTCGCCGAGCCGGGCGAACGCCTCGGCCGCGGTGGCCGGAGCCTCCCGGTCCGGTCTCGCCAGCGCCCACGCCTCGGCCAGGACCCACCACGCCGGGCGCGCCATTCCGGGCGCGGACCTGGCCGGGAGGAACCGCTGCACCCGCCCATCCCGGTTGACGTAGGTCCCGTTCTCCTCCGCCATCGTGGTCACGGGGAGGATCAGCGCCGCGGACCGGAGGCGCGGGTCGTCCACGCTGTGAAGCACCACGAGCGTGTCCGCCGCCGCCCCCCCGAGGCGCATCGCTTCCGCGTCGTCGAGCTCGGCGTCGAGCACCATCACCAGCGCGGCGCCTTCCACCCGGCCCAGCGCCTCCTCCCAGGGCGTGCGGTAGCCGGCGAGCCGGGCGCCGTACAGGTTCGGCGCCCGCTCCGCGCGGAGCGCGAGATTGGGCACGCCGGGGAGCGGCGCCTCGTCGCCCTGGGGCACCTTCACCGCCCCGGTCACCTCCTTCCCCTCCAGCAGCCGGCGGAGCCAGCCGAGCGATTCGAGCGACGCGCGCCCCGAGGCGAGCAGCACCACGCGGCCGTTCGCTTCCCTCGCGACCGCCGACAATCGCTCGAGCGCCGCGTCCCAGTCCGCCGGGACCAGCCGCTGGCCCTGGTGGATCAGCGGCGCTTCGGCCCGATCGCCCCGGTTCATCCAGCGATAGCCCGAGCGTCCCACATCACACATGAAGTGGCGGTTCACGTCCAGATTGGCCCGGGGACGGAGCCGCACCACCACCTCATCCCGGGTGTCCATCGTGATGTTGCAGCCCTGGGTGCAGCCGGGGCAGATGCTCGCGGTCTTGTCGAGATCCCAGGCCCGCGCCTTGTGCAGGAAATCCTTCGAGATCAGCGAGCCCACCGGGCAGAGATCCACCACGTTGCCGGCCCAGGGGTGGTCGAGCCGCTGGCCGGGGTCGATGCCGATGTAGGCGCGGTCGCCCCGTTCCGACACGTTGAGCACCGGAGCGTTCGCGACGTCCTCCATGAAGCGCACGCACCGGGTGCAGAGAATGCAGCGGTTGGGGACGTACAGCACGTCGGCGCCGAAGTCCTCCACCGGATTGAACCGCTTGGCATGATCGGCGTAGCGGGTGCCGGCCCTTCCCTCCTGGAAGACGTAGTCCTGCAGCTCGCACTCGCCCGCCTGGTCGCAGATGGGGCAGTCGAGCGGGTGATTGATGAGCAGGAACTCGAGCACGCTCTCGCGGGCCTTCCTGGCCTGCGGGCTGTTCACCTTCACCACCTGCCCCTCGGCCACCGTGGTGACACAGGCCGGCATCAGCTTGGGTGCCTTCTCCACCTCCACCAGGCACATCCGGCACACCGCCGGGGAAGGGAGCGAGGGGTGGTAGCAGTAGTGCGGCACCAGCACACCCGCCTGCTTGGCGGCCTCGATGATGGCCGTGCCCCTGGGTACGCTCACGGGCACGCCGTCAATGGTCAGGGTGACGAGATCTGGGCTCATTCAGCTTCCTTCTGCAGGGAGTAGCGAGGAGGAGGTAGCGAGGAGGGAACCGCGTTCCCCTTCTCGCTTCTCGCTCCTCGCTACCTCCTATACGGCAGCCGCCTCCGGGGCCCGGCTCCGATTCAAGTACGCGTCAAACTCCGATCTGAACTTCTGGATCCCGCTCACGATCGGCGCGGCGCAGCTGTCGCTCAGCACGCAGATGGTCTTCCCGGTCATCTGCTCCGAGAGGTCGAGCAGGAGGTCCAGGTCCTCCCGCTTCCCCTGCCCGCGAAGGATCCGCTCCAGGATCTTGGTGGTCCAGGCGGTGCCCTCGCGGCACTGGGTGCACTGGGCGCAGCTCTCATGGGCGTAGAATTTCGCCAGCCGGTAGACCTCGTACACGATGTCGGCGCTGTCGTCCATGACGATGAATCCCGCCGAGCCCAGCATGGAACCCTTCTCGACGATCCCCTCGTAATCGCACAGCGCGGCCTCGGCCTCGTCGCGGCTCATGATCGGCACCGAGGAGCCGCCCGGGATCACCGCTTTGAGCGTCCGCCCCGGGCGCATCCCGCCGGCCAGCTCGTGGATGAGGTCCTTCATCGGGAACCCCATCGTGATCTCGTAGTTGCCCGGGCGCATGACGTGACCGCAAACCGAGAAGAGCTTGGTGCCGGTGCTCTTGGGATTCCCGAGGCAGAGGCCTTTGTACCAGGCGGCCCCGCGGACCAGGATGGGCGGCACCGCGGCGAGGGTCTCCACGTTGTTGATCGTGGTCGGCATCCCGAAGAGCCCCGCCGCCGCGGGGAACGGCGGCTTGATGCGGGGATTGCCGCGCTTCCCCTCGAGCGAGTTCATGAGCGCGGTCTCTTCGCCGCAGATGTAGGCGCCGGCACCCCGGAAGAGCACCACGTCAATCCGCTTCCCCGAGCCGAACACGTCGGCGCCCAGCGCGCCGTTGGCGTACGCCTCGGCCACGGCCTGCTCCATGACCTTGAGCGGCTCGGTAAACTCGCCGCGGATGTAG
>DASYRI010000145.1:0-10791 GCA_036004545.1 Gemmatimonadales bacterium | reverse complement strand
GATCGGCATCGAGGAGTGGCGCCAGGCGCTGGAGGTGAACCTGACCGCGCCCTTCCTGCTCATCCGCGCGGTCCTTCCGGCGATGAAGACTCAGCACTACGGCAGGATCGTCAACATCTCCTCCACCGCGGGCCGAATGGTGAGCACGCTGGGCGGCGCCCACTACACCGCCTCGAAGGCCGGCCTGCTCGGCCTGACCCGCGCTGCGGCGAAAGAGCTCGGGGGCTACGGCATCACGGTCAACGCGGTATGCCCCGGCATGATCGACACCGAGCTCACCCGGGAGAGCGCTACCGCCGAGCAGCTCGAGCGATATGCCCGCGCCTATCCGATTCCCCGGCTCGGCACCGCGCGCGAGGTGGCGGACACGATCTGCTTCGCCGCGTCGGAGGCGGCGGGCTACATCACCGGAGCGGTCTTCGACATCAACGGCGGCGACCTGATGATGTGAGGCGGCGATGAAGGAAGGCACCCGGGTCCTGATCGCGCTGGCTGCCGGCCTCGGAGGCGGGGCCGCCATCGCGGCGTCCGGAAACCCCCGGCTGCTGCACGCCGCGGAGACGATCGCGCCGGTGGGCACGCTCTGGATCAACGCGATCCGGATGACGATCATCCCGCTGGTCGTCTCGCTGCTCATCACCGGTGTCGCCGGAGCGGCCGACCTCCGCGCCATCGGCAGGATCGGCGGCCGCACCCTGCTGGTGTTCTTCCTGCTCCTGGCCGGCACCGCCGTGGTGATCATGCCGCTGGCCGCGGTGGTCTTCACGCTCCTTCCGGCGGGCGCCGCGCGGCCTCCCTTGCCGGCGGGCGCGGCGGAGGCGGCGGGACAGCTCGCGTTGGGCGGGCCGGCGCCCGACTTCGGGGCCTGGCTCACCTCGCTCATTCCCACCAACCCGATCGCCGCGGCGGCCGGCGGGGCGATGCTGCCGCTCATCCTCTTCACCCTCCTCCTGGCGCTCGCCATCGCCCACGCCGGACCCGGCGCGCGCGACACGCTGCTGGGCTTCTTCCGGGCGCTGACCGAGGCGATGCTGGTGATGGTGCGCTGGGTGGTCTGGCTGGCGCCGATCGGGGTCTTCGCGCTGGTGCTGCCGCTCGCCGCCCGGAGCGGCGCCGGCATCGCGGGCGCCGTGGGGTTCTACGTGGTGGTGTATTCACTGGGGAGCCTGCTGATCACTCTGCTCCTTTACCCGGTCGCGTCGCTCGCGGGCCGGGTCCCGATCCGGCAGTTCGCCCGCGCGGTGCTCCCGGGGCAGCTCGTGGCCTTCGCCTCCTCCTCCTCGATCGCCTCGCTTCCCGCGCTGGTCGAGGGCGCGGAGCGCGGCCTGGCTCTGCCGGAGCGGGTGAGCGGCTTCGTCCTGCCGCTCGCGGTCTCCACCTTCAAGATCGCCGCCCCGGTGTCCTGGACGATCGGCGCGCTCTTCGTCGGCTGGTTCTACGGCATCCCGCTCCACGCCCGGGAGCTCGCCACCGTGGCCTTCGCCGCGGTCTTCCTGGCGTTCGCGGGGCCGGGCGTGCCGCGCGGCGCCTTCCTCATGCTCGCCCCGCTCTTCCTCGCCATCGGACTGCCCGCCGAAGGAATCGGGATCCTGATCGCGGTGGACGCGATTCCCGACCTCTTCGCCACCGTGCTCAACGTCACCGGCGACCTCGCCGCGTCCGCCATCGTGGCGCGGCGGGCCGGGGGTGACCCCGTCACCGGGGGTGACCCCGTCACCGGCGGCGGCCCGGTCGCGGGGGGGGACCCGGTCAGTGGCTGATCGCGAAGAACCACGCGGCGATGATCGGACCGCGGGGGCCGCCTCGGCCGCCCGCCGGCGGCGGAGGGGCACCCGGAGCCGGCGGCGGAGCCGGGCCGAACTCGGGCTGAAAGAGATACGCCACGTGCCTCACCGGATCCACCGAGATCGTCTTGGCGCCGCGCAGCGTGGTCACCGTGCCCACCACGGTGTACTTGTCGGGTGAATCCTGGCGCACGATCGTGACGCTGCTGTCGCGTCCGGCGGGGATGTAGATCAGCTTCTCGCCCGGGTCCCAGCCCAGCGCGTCCACCCCGTCGCCGTTGGCGATCGTCGCCACCACCTTCCCGGAGCCCGGGTCCACCACCACCGAGGTCCTGCTGCATCCGGAAAAGATCCGGGCGGCGGCGCGGTCGTAGGCGATGCCGGTCGGGCCCTCGCACGGGGCCAGGGGCCAGGACGCGAGCACCTTCATCGTCCCGTCCTCGATCACCTGGATGGTGTTCCTGCTCTCGTTGTTGACGAAGAGCCTTCCCTTCCCGTCGCTCGCCGCCCCTTCCGGCGCGTTGTCCTCCAGCTCGGCGGTCCCGACCAGATCTCCGCTCCGGGCGTCGAGCGCCACGGCGGTACCGATCGGGCGGCTGTGATTGGTGAGGATGATCCGGTCGGAGAAGTCGTCGTACATGACGCCGTCGAGCCCGCCGGTCGGGATCCTGATCTTCTTGATCACCGCGAGGGTCTTGAGGTCGAACATCGTCACGGTGGAATCGCCCGCGTTGGTGGTGAAGCCGTGGTTCGACTTCGGGGCGAGCGCGATGCCGTGGGTGCGCGGGGTGTCGGGGATGTCGCCCAGCACCTTGCCGGTCCCGCCGTCCACCACCATCACGTGGGTGCCGCGCGAGACGAACACCCGCCCGGTGCCGGGTTCGGCGGTCAGGTAATCGGTGCCGCCCTCGCCCCGGATGTCGAACTTCTGGACCTTGAAGGACTGGGCCTGTCCGGCGGCCGGGAGGGCGAGCGCGGCGGCGAGGAGGAGAGCGGGTGCGATGGGCGGGGGTCTGGTCATGGGATCCTCGATGGTGGGGAGCAGCGCGGACTGGCCTCGGCTGCCGCGACCGCGGATCCAAAGTTACCGCGCGGGGATCGTATCCCGGCCGGGCCGGATTGGCGCTTGACACAGAGTACTTTGTATTGTAAAGTAATCCCGTCCCCTTCCCCGACCCCGCTCCCCGGCCGCCCATGCGATCCTCGACCGACTGGCTCCACCACTTCGAGCAGAACCGGCAGGAATTGCTCGACATTCCCTGGGAGGCCGGGCCGGAGCTGGACCCGGCCGAGCGCCGGGCCATCGCCCGCTCCATCGCCGAATTCCAGCGCGGGGAGAGCTCCGAGGGACGCCACCTGCTCCGCTACGCCCAGGAGTATTCCGAAGCGAGCGGCGACCGCGATTACTTCCCGGCGATCCGCCTCTTCATCGCGGAGGAGCAACGCCACGCCCGCGACCTCGCGCGCTTCATGGTCCTGAACGGCCTGGCCCTCGCCGACCGGAGCTTCGCCGACACGGTTTTCCGCCGCCTCCGGAACCTGTTGGGGACGCTGGAGGTGTCGATCGCCGTCCTGATCCAGGCCGAGATCGTCGCCCAGGTGTACTACGCGGCCCTCCAGGAGGCGACCGACTCTCGCGTGCTCCGCCGGCTCTGCGAGCAGATTCTCCAGGACGAGGCGCACCACGTCCGGTTCCAGGCCGAGCAGCTCGGCAGGCTGCGCGCGGCGCGCGGGTCCTTCCTGTATGCGGTGACGAGAGCGGCGGAGCGGCTGCTCTTCCTGGGCACGTTCCCGGTCGTCTGGATGGGTCATGCGGCCGCGTGCCGGCGGGGCGGCTACGGGTTTCCTCGCTACTGGCAGAGCGCGTGGCTCCAATTCGGCCGGGCGTTCGCGACGAGCGACGAGGCGCGACGGGCCTGCCGCGACGCCGCTCCGGCCCTTACTCGTCGCCCGCTTCCTCACACCCCCGGCTGATCCTGAAGACGCGGCCGTCCGGGTGGCATCACTGGAGGGCCGTCTGTTGCATGGCGACCGCCTGCCAACGGCCGTCACGCCGAACGAAGATGCGTAGGTACCTGATCCTGCCGCTGAACTGCATGCCGCGAAACGTCCCGGTGTTGTCGGCGATGCCCCGAAGCACCGCGACATCGCCGTAGATCCGCACCACCAGGCTGTCGTACTTCACCGACAGCAGCCGGAGGTCGCCGGTTGCGATATCGCGAATATTGTCCGCCCTGGATCGGAGCTGGCCCAGGCGCGATATCTCGAAGAATTCGGCGGCGACCATTCGCGAAAGCGCCGTCGTGTCGGCCCGCAACAGCGCCTGGGCGCGGGACTGCTCGACGGCGCGTACCGAGTCCTCCGGCGTCGAGCCGCCGGCCGCGCCCTGGGCGGCCAGGCGGGATCCGGGGGCGCCCAGCAGCAGAATGAGACTTGCGAGAGTGGCGTAACCCCGGCGCTGCCTCGATGCGGTGCCATTGGGCATGCTGTTCCTCCTCTCACTTGGCGCCCCGGCGTCTCCTGGCGAACGACGCCTTTCCACGCCAGCGCGAACGCCCTCAGTGCGGCCGGCGCGCCGCCTCCTGGCGCCTTGCGCGGCTCAGGGAGTCGACCAGCAGGGCGACGCGGTGTCGAATCGAGTCCCGGGCGACGGGATAGTTCTCGCTCACTGCGGGCAGGCTGTCCCACGCCACGGCTTGGACCCGCCCGGCAACCAGGCCCGCGACGCCCGGCTGATCGAAGGAGACGACGGCGATGGCCGACGCCAGGTCGCGCGGCGTGAAGCGCGTCGGGCTGAACGGACCGAGCGGCAACCCGTCCTGCCGAAGGCCCTCCCTGACCAGGGCCGGGACACCCGAGTCCGGGGCGGTGCCTCGCGAGATCGCCCGGATCGGCAGGTGGCGTTCGCGGGCGAGCTGGGTGAAATAGGCGAGGGCCACGACGCTCTTCACCGTGCCGTGTTCGCAGACAAAGACGACGGTCTCGGAATCAGGTGGGGCGCTGGGCGGCCTCTCCTGGGCGCTGAGGACCGGAGACACCATGGACAACATCAAGGAGCCGGCTAGAGCAGACGATTTCATGGCAGTACCCGGTGGGAGCCATCCCAGGACGGAGGACCGGGGACGGGATCCGGAAACACTCTTGCCTTAAGGGTAGCAACGCCCGGAGCCGGATGCTCGCTTCAGGGCGGCCCTACCCCGTCCGCTTCGATCCAGTCGTAGGTCCGCTCCCGGCCCATCAGCCGCCACCGCGCCGGATTGACCGTGCGCTGCCAGTCCAGCGGCTCGGCGAGCGGATGCGGGTTAGCCGCCAGGTTGAGCGCTTCCTTCAGATCGCGGCGCTGCTCCACGCCGAGCGCGTCGGGAGCCAGCGAAACGAACAGCATCGTGCCGCTCCGGGCCAGCAGGTCGAGCCATTGCCTGTTCAATGCCCACGGCACCGCGTTGGTGACGCCGACGCAGTCGGCATCCGCGACGTAGAACGCCCCGTGCTGCGGCCCCCGGAACCCGAGCGCGTTTACCCCCATCTTGCGGGTCCGGGCCCACTCGGTGCCGCTGGTATCGTCACCGATGCGGCAGATCTCGAACTGTCCCGCCGACAGGTGGCTCACCGTGTTGCAGCCGATCACGAGGCTGTCGCCGGCCGCCCTGCGGATCGCCCGATACAGCTCGGCGATGACTTCGGCCGTCGTCCGGCCCGGGCCCGACGCGAACGTCCATCCATCCCGGGTGAGCGCCGAGCCCATCTGGAAGCCCCACCGGCCGAAGATATCGAACGTGGTGTAATCGTGCTTGATCAGCTCGAAGCCCCACGCCCTGAGCCGGGTGATGTCGCCGGCGACCTTCTCCAGGACGGCGGGCACGGTTGGATCGAGGAGTTTGCGGTCTCGCGACAGACGCCAGGAGTCCGGCGCGGTGGGGGTCGTCGTGCTCCTCCTCGTTCCCTATCCGCTCCATGGAGCCCGCTCGAGGGCACGCTCGTATTCGGCGCGGGTGTGCACCGGCTCGCCGTGTGAGATGATCACCCGCTCGAACGGAAGCTCGAGGAGTTTGCGGAGCGCGGGCAACGCGCGTTCCTGGTGCCACGGCGTCGCCCAGACGCGGAGCTCGCCTCCCCGCTCGGTCAGTGCGTCGGCGACCACCAGGGCGCGCTGCTCGGGCAGCCAGAGCGGCGTCTCGTTCCGGCCCCGTCCATCGTAGAGTGCGACGAGCCCGCCGGGCAGCCGGCTGCCGGGGAGGATGAGCTCCAGGTCGGTATCGGGGACGTCGTTCTTGTGGAAGACGTCCGGACCGAATGCGCGGACGCCATAACGGCGCACGAACCGGTCCACATCGCGCACGTGATCGGGCTTGAGCACCACGATCGCGGTCGGCCGGCGCGCGTCGAGCCGCTCCCAGACCTCGGCGGCATCGTCGGGGGGAGCGAGCGGATCCAGCACCAGCGTCTCGCCTCCCGATTCGACGCAGGTGGACGTCACCACGGGGTCCCATCCGACACCGGGCCGCCAGTGAGGATGCTCGAGGCGCCAGATCCACAGGCCCGGCGCCACGTCCAGGAGCTCCACCTGGACTTGCGGTTGGTGCTTCATCCGACCCTCCTCCTCCGGAAGACGGAGTCCCGTTCAGCCGACTCCCGGCTCGCCGACAAAATGCAACGAGGGGACTGTTCAGCGCCGGCGTTACGGTGTCAGTTGTCGTCCCCGACGCGAGCAAAGTAGAGCGGCACCCGAAGACCCGGTGCGACATCCGCCCGGATTCCCGCGCTGGTCCGCCGGAGAATGAGGTGCGGGCCTGCGGCGCAGTCTCCATTGGGAGGACAGCCGAAGGTGATCTCGATGCGGCCGCCCACAATCCGGAAATGAAACGCAGTGGCCACCGGCTGGGGGCCTCCGGGGGGGATACCCGCTTGACGGAACTCAACCTCCCGGAGCCCAACCTCCGTCCCTTCGCCGGTCGCGACGAGGCGGAGCGTATCAGCCAGGACCCGTACAATCACATCCGAGTTCGCATAGAGCACGGTAGGCAGCGGATCCGGCCCAACCTGGCGGAGGACGTAGGTCCCCGCGACGTCAGCGGGGGCCAACGGGTTCGTGCACGCCCCGGAGCCGCCGAGGGAGAGGAGGAGGACGAGTCGTCCGAGCCGCGGCGCGAGCGCCGGTGTCGCGGGGAGCCGTCTCATTTCACTCTCGTCGCGGTCTGTCCGCCAAGCCTGACCTTCATGCCCCGGCCCGAGCGGTCGCGGGTGAAGACCACCTCGCCGGCCGACAGGGTGAAGAACGAGTCGGCCGAGGCGGGGAAGATCTCGTGCTTCGGGACGTACGGCACGACTTCGAGGAACAGCCCACTGCCCTCGTGACTCACCCGCACCGGAATCGGCGTCCGTCCGGCAGCATTCGGATTGGGAACCTGGTACTCCCCGGCCAGCGCGTCCAGCGCCCCGGGATCGAGCGCGACGGTAGCGCGCACTTTCTGGCCATAGTCCGGCCACCCGTACTCGGCTGCCAGCGCCATGAGGATTTCGTCGGTCACCGCCGAACCGTCGTCGGCGTTGGTCATGACGGCCGCGCCCTTGCCGACCTCCGGAAAGAGGATCAGCTGGCAGCGAAAGCCCTCGTTGCTTCCCCCATGGCCGAAGCGGAACCCGCGCCCGCTGCCGTCGAGGGATGGCCCCAGTCCGAAGGGCGGCCTCTGCGCGGTCAGCATCTGGATCGCCATTCTCTGGGAGAGAACCTTGCTCGAGCGGCCGTCCCGCGCCGCGGCGATTTCGAGCGCCCACTTCGCCAGATCCGTCGGCGTGGTCCAGAGGCCCGCGGCCGCCATCTCGGGGTAGACGTGCCATTTGCCCTTGATCGCTTCACCCTTCTCGTTGTGGGCGCTCGCCGCCTCCGCCCGGCGCGCCTCCGGCAACGGCTGCTCGTAGGTGCTCCGGGTCATCCCCGCCGGATCGAGGACCATCTCCTTCATGAATACCGGAAACGGTTTCCCGGTGACCTCCTGGAGCACCAGCTGCTCGATGGTGACGCCGCCGCCCGAGTAGTTCGAGATCGCGCCGGGGAAGGTGTCCACCCGGACCGGGGCGGTGTTGGCCGGTTTCTGCCCGTTGAGGACCTGCTCCGTGGTGGGGATCGGGTCGCCCATCGGGTAACCCGGGAAGCCGTGGATCGTGAGCCCGGCGTTGTGGCTCACGATCCGGCGAAGGGTGACTTTCTCCGTGGCGGTGAACTTGTTGTCGGGGACCTGCCAGGACTTGAGATAGGTGTTGACGTTCTCGTCGAGGGAGAGCTTTCCCCGCTCCACCAGGCGAAGCATCCCGGTCGCGGCGACCGGCTTGCTGATGGAGGCGGCCTGGAACAGGGTTTCCGGCGCCACCGAATCCGCGGTCCCCGCCTCCTTCACCCCGAACCCCGTCGCCCAGACGATCCGGCCGCTGTCGATCACTGCGATGCTCACCCCGGGCACATGGTGTGCCGCCATCTCCCCGGCCAGGGTCCACCGGATCGGCGTCGCACCCTTGACCGCCACCCTGGGCCGCAGCCCCGCCAGTACCCGATCGATCCGAGCGGCGGCGGCCGGGACGGCGCCGCGTCCCCCCGCTTGTGCGCGGCAGTCGGCCGCGAGGGGAGCGAGGAGGAAGAGCGCAGGGATCCAGACCTGCAGTGCCCGAGCGCGGCCCATAGCGACCTCGGCATCAGGGTGAATGAGAGTGCGGTCCGGCGCCCCCGGGGGCACCCCCGCGCGAACGGCTTCGACGACCCTCAGGCTTCCAGGTCCGCGGCGCGGATCGGGTGCCGCACCGGCAGAGATTCCCCGTCATCGCCGCGTCGATCTGCGGGTCGGTCGGACGGGGATGGTCGGCCAGCAGTGCCGCAGCCGCCATGAGCTGGCCCGGCTGGCAGTAGCCGCACTGGGCGACATCCTCTTCCAGCCATGGCCGTTCACGATCAGGTGCATCTGTATGGCGCCTCGCGGTGCCGGGCAGGGGCAATCTACTCATCCGATCCGGAAATGAAACGCCCCGACCGGGCTCCCGCGATCCTACGTCCGAGCGAACTTGAGGTGGGTCACATCCGGTGCCGCGACCGTCCGCACCAGCCGGAGGCCACCGAGGTTCGTGATGCCGCCGAAGAGTCGCTCCCCGGCACCGAGCAGAATCGGTACCAGGTGGAGCTCCATTTCATCCACCAGGCCGGCGGCCAGATACTGCCTGGCGGTACGCGCGCCGCCCGCGAGCGCGACATCCAGCCGGCCCGCGGCCTCCCGCGCCAGCTCGAGCGCGCCCGCGACGCCCTCGGTGACGAACCTGAAAGTGGTTCCGCCCTCGAGTTCGAGCGGCGGGCGCGGATGGTGCGTCAGTACGAAGACTGGGTGGTGAAACGGCGGGTTGAGTCCCCACCAGCCGTTCCACGGGTCCGCCGCATCCCACGGACCCGGATGGCCGCCGAACATGTCGCGGCCCATGATCGTCGCGCCGAGGTTGGCCAGTGATTCCTCGACCACGGGGGTGCTCTGGTTCACCTCTCCGCCCTCGAGGCCGTGCGGCGCCCGCCAGGCGGCAAGTGGCAACGCCCACTCATGCAACTTCATCCCGCCGATGCCCAGCGGATTCTCGAGGCTCTGCTCCCGTCCCGCGATGTAGCCGTCGAGGGACATCGCAATCCCGAAGCGCAGCTTCCCCACTCTCCACCTCCTCTCGGGACAACCGGCCGCCCCGGCGTCGCTCCCGGCTCCAAACTTACGGCCAACCGGCGCCCGGTGCCGGTGCCTCGGCGGTCGGCACCGCCCGTCGCTTCGACGCGTCCCTCTCGCTGCCCTATCTTTTCTACGGCCGCCCGGCCCCCCCTCCGCACCAGCGCCGGACCCGAGCGCGGACTCGAAAGGAGACCTCCCATGGTGAAAGGCACTATCGCCATTCTCACCGGGGGCGGGGACGTGCCCGGTTTGAATCCCGCCATCCGAGCGATCACGATTCGCGCGCTGCGCGACGGATACCGGGTCGTCGGGATTCGACGCGGCTGGGGTGGGCTCGCCGACTACATACCCGACGCGGATGCCGACAACAGCGAGAACGTGCAGGATCTGTCGGAAGCCACCGTCAACCGCGCCGGCCGCACCGGCGGCACCTTCCTCCACACCTCCCGCGTGCGGCCGAGCCACCTGCCGCGCGAGCGAGTGCCGCCTCATCTGACCGGGTACGACAAGCCGATCAACGACATCACCAGGGACGTGCTCAAGAACCTCGAGCACATCGGCGTGGACGTCCTGATTCCCATCGGTGGGGACGATACGCTCAGCTATGGCAAGCGCCTCCACGACGAGGGGGTGCACGTCGTCGCCATACCGAAGACGATGGACAATGACGTCTATGGGACCGACTACTGCATCGGCTTCAGCACCTGCGTGACCCGCACGATCGAGCTGACCCACCGGCTGCGCACCTCGGCGGGCTCGCACGAGCGGTTCCTGGTCATCGAAGTGTTCGGGCGCTACGCCGGTTTCACCGCGCTCCTGCCGACGATGGCGGGCGCGGCGGATCGGTGCGTCATTCCCGAGCACGCCGCGGACGTCGAGCAGCTGACGGAGCTCCTCACCCACGACCGCAACCGGAACCCCAGCCGCTATTCGGTCGTGCTGGTGTCGGAAGGCGCCCGCCTGACCTCGCACGAGGGCATGAGCTTCGAAAGCGAAGAAGCGGACATGTTCGGGCACCGCAAGCTGGGCGGCATCGGGGACCGGGTCGGGGCGGCGCTGAAGGAATTGTCGCCGAAGTACAACCACGGTCGCCGGATCGACGTCGTCAACCAGCGGCTCGGCTATCTGGTGCGCTCCGGTGATCCTGACGCGCTCGATTCGATCGTCCCGATGGCCTTCGGGAACCTCGCCCTCGATCTGATCGTGAGGAAGGAGTACGGCCGCCTGGTCAGCATCCACCGAGGGTTCTACGACAGCGTGCCGCTGACCACCGTGACATCGGAAAAGAAAGTCGTCGACGTCAAGAAGTACTACAACGT
>DASYRI010000144.1:0-13276 GCA_036004545.1 Gemmatimonadales bacterium | reverse complement strand
CGGGTAGGTCTCGATGCCGTCGCCGGTGGTGACCTGCTCCGCCTGCCCGCCCGAGGTGGACACCTTCCAGACGTGGCGGCGGTCTATGTCGCCGGCGTTGGTCGTGTAGAAGAGGGTCTTCCCGTCGTTCGAGAGCGCGGTGTGCTCCACCTGCCCCTCGCCGGGGGTGAGCTCGACCGGTGCCGCTGCCGGGTCCCGGCTGGACACCGGCACCGCGTACCACCGGGCCCACTCCTCCGGCTCGGCGGGAAAGATCACCGCCTCCCCGGCCCACGCGATCGTCGCGACGGCCGGGAACCGGCTGTCATTCGGCTGGTTGTGCCAGAGCTCGCGCGCCTCGCCGGTGGCGACGGTTCCGATCCAGAGCGAAACCGTGGAGCCGTTCTCGAAGGTGGCGCGGAAGAGCCCGGGACGCTCCGCGGCCTGCGCCGAATCGGCACCGCCCGCACCCCGGCGGCCGCCGGCACCGAAGCCGCCGCCGCCGGGTGCGCCGGGACGCCCGAACGCGGGGCCGTTGGGATTGCCGATGCTGCCAAGACCCGCCTGCGCCTGCTGCCCGAAGGGAAGCCCGGGCCGGCGGATGAACGCGATCTCCTTGCCGTCCGCCGACCAGGTGGGGCCGGTGTCGAAGTCCACGCCCGGCGCGAGGTAGGTCACCGCGCGGGTCGCGACATCGTAGACCGCGATGAAGCTGTGGTCCGTGCGGGTCGTGACGAAGGCGATCTTCGTCCCGTCCGGCGACCAGCGGGGGGACGATTGCACTCCCCACGCCTTGATGAACGGCTTGAGACCCTTGTCCCGCTCGGGAGTCTGCGGGGTCTGCCTGACCGCTGCACGGTAGACCTGGCTGTCCTTGACGAACACCACCCAGCGCCCGTTGGGGGAGAGCTCGGGATTCCCGCCCTCGGCCACCCGCCACGGGGCGCCGCCGATGGTCCGCACCGCCCAGATCGCCCGCTCGCTGCCCGAGGGCTTGGCGGTCGGGTTGGCGACCCAGCCGTTGCGGTTGGGCGCGCCGCCGTGGACGAACACCACCAGCGACCCGTCGTCGGAGAGCTCGACGTCACTCAACACATCCCCCTCGTCGAGCGGGAAATTGGTGAGGCGCCGGGCCATGAACCCGGGGGCGGCGGCGGTGTAGACGTTCCGCCGGCCCGATTCGAAGCCGTGCCAGGCGATCCGGTCGGCGCGCCTGGCGGCGGTCAGGTCTTCGGGATAGCCGGGGCTCAGGAATTGGGCGATGGTGGGCTTGTGCCTGAGCTCGGCGGGACGGAGGCCGAGCTTCGGCTCGAGGCCGATGCCCTGCCCGGCTAGGGAGGCGGGGCCGAGCGCGAAGAGAGCCGCGGCGGCCGCGCGGAGAGCGAGCGAGTGGCGTGGGGTCATGGCTGCCTCCGGAGGGGATTCCGTTCGGGCAGCCCATAGTATACGAGACGTCCGGTTCCGGGGCCAACCGCCTCCCCGGCCGCGACGTGCCTAGTGCGCCACCTCGGTCCACGAGCCCGGCATCAGCACGAGCACGCCGGTGCGCCCGAGCGCCTCGTCGTAGTGGATCTGGGACCCGCCGGAGTTCACCAGCGAGCGGACGACCAGCCCCCCGTAGATCGCGCCACCGCCGCTCAACGTGACCTGGTGGTTCGGTGCGTGCACGGCGAAGAAGGCGCCGGAGCCGCCGCTGATCGTCCAGTTCGAGGCATCGGCGCCGCAACCCCAGATCGAGAGGTTTGGCGCTTTCCCGCTCGGGTTCGCGATGGTTCCGCCGCTCAGGTTGAGGGTGCCGCTGACGTAGATGTCCTCGTGCTGTACAGTGCCGGCGAACGTCAGGATGGAGCTGCCGCTGAACGTCACGTTGCTGAACCGGTAGGGAGTGTGGGAATAGTCCAGGGTGAGGGTTTTGCCGCCGCTCACTGAAAGGACGCCGGTCGCCGGATTGTAGGTGATGCCGGCGCCGCCCGGAATGTCCACCGCGGGGCTGAAACCGCTCGGGCAGCTCTCGGCGGCGAGCGGAACCAGTGGCTGGCCCACGGCGCAGATCGTGCCGTGTACCTTGGCGCAACCCCCGGCGACGATGGTGGTCCCGGCCTGGGCGTCTCCGTTGATGCTGGTGCTGCCGGAGAGTTGGGAAATGGTGCCGTTACTGTAGATGTCGCCATTGGTCGCGACGTTGGCGCCCCCATACACGCCGAGCGCGGAATCCCAGCTGTCGGTGCCGCCTCCGCTGAATTTGAGGTCGGCGTCGCCGATGACCGCGTACTTGAACGACGACGAGACGGTGAGGGCGACCTGGACGGTTCGCAGGCCGCGCCGTGCCGAGGCGCTCCGGCCATCCACGGTGAGGCTGATCGGGCCCCCGGCGGAGAGGCGTTGCAGCACCGCCCGGTAGGTGGCGCCGTTCTCCGGCAGCGTCCGCCAGGCGAACGTATACGAGCTGCCGGCCGCCGCCACCCTGTTGTCGTAGCTGCTGTCGGGCCACTGCGCCACGACGTGGTTGAGCCCGGCGTCGGCCGCGTAGAAGGAGCGGGTGCCCTCCTGCACCGCGAGCGAGGCCTCCCGCTCGTCGCCGCTGGTGGTGAGGATCGCGATCGCGAGCACCCCCATGACCGCCAGGGCGATCACCACCATGGGCAGCACGAAGCCGCCCGGTGCCCGGCGTCTCAATGCGCCACCTCGGTCCACGAGCCCGGCATCAGCACGAGCACAGGCGCGCTCCCGAGCGCTGCGTCGAAGTGGACGGTGGCGCTGGCGCTGCTGGTCAAACTCGCGGCCACGATGGAGCCGTACAGCTCACTGCCCGCCTTCAGATCAACCGGGTGATCCGGTGCGTAGATTGCGAAATAGGCGCTGCTGCCGGCGTGCACCGACCAGCCCGTGACATCCGCGCCGCATCCCCAGATCGTGAGCTTGGAGGGGTCCCCCGTCATGTTGACGATCCCACCGGACGACATGGCGAGCGTTCCGCTGATGTACACGTCCACGTGGCCGCTCCCGACCGGGACGATAATGTCCGAGCGCACCGTGGCGTTATGGAGGCGATAGGGCGACTTGGCCGAGTTGAGCGTCAGGCTGCTGCCCGCGTTCAGGGTGAGATTCCCGGTGACGGCACTGTACGAAGTGGCCGGGGGCGCCGGCACGTCCACCGCGGGGCTGAAGCCGGCGGGACAGGACACGCTCGAAATCACCTGAGTGGGGGCCGGTCCGGGGCAGGTGCCGGTGACGCGTGCGCATCCGGAGACAACCGCCGCGAGCGCGTCCCCCTTGACCGTTCCGCCCGTGACGGAGAGGGTCCCCTGGCTCCCGAGGTCCCCGTTGCAGGTCACGCCGAGGGTGACGCAGTTGCTGGCCGCGTACGGCCCGACCCGGGAATCCCAGCTGTCCACCACGCTGCCGCCCCAGGTCAGGTTGCCCCTGGTGAGGATCCCGTAGGCGGACGACGACGAGATGGTGAGGGCGACCTGGACGGTGCGCAGGCCGCGCCGCGCGGCGGCACTCCGGCCGTCCACGGTCAGGCTGATCGGGCCCCCGGCGGAGAGGCGTTGCAGCACGGCCCGGTAGGTGGCGCCGTTCTCCGGCAGCGTTCGCCAGGCGAACGTATACGAGCTGCCGGCCGCCACCACCCTGGTGTCGTAATTGCTGTCGGGCCACTGCGCCAGGACGTGGTTGAGCCCGGCGTCGGCCGCATAGAAGGAGCGGGTCCCTTCCTGCACCGCTAGCGAGGCCTCCCGCTCGTCGCCGCTGGTGGCGAGGATCGCGATCGCGAGCACCCCCATGACCGCCAGGGCGATCACCACCATGGGCAGCACGAAGCCACGGATTGCCTGGCGCCTCAATGTGCCACCTCCGCCCAACTGCCCGGTATGAGAGTGAAGCCCCCCCCGACACCCAGCGCCTTGTCGTAATGAATGTGCGCGCCGGGCGAGTCGTCAAAAGAAGCCCCGACGATGGCACCGTACATGTCGTAGGGGTGGCTGGTCGTCACCGGGTGGTTGGGAGCGTGCATCGCGAAGTACGCCCCATTGTAAGCCTGATTGTCTTCGTCGGGCTGGCCGCCGCCCATGACGGTCCAGGGGGACGCCGTGGAGCTGCCACAGCCCCAGATGGTGAGCAGGGTCGGGTTCCGGCTGACATTGTTGATGTGGCTGCCGTCGCTCTGCCACAAGCCCTCGACGTAGATGTCCACGTGCTGGGTTCCGGCCGAGACGGCGAGGGTCGCTCCGCTCTTGACCTTGACGGTGTTGAAGTGGTAGCTGGTCCCGGTGAGGGTGAGCACGTACGGGTTGCTGCTGCCGCTCTGCTGGATCGTGAGGTTGCCGGTGGCGGAGCTGTAGCTCATCGTGCCCGACCCGGTGGGCGCGGGAAGGCTAGCGGTGTACCCGCCGGCGGGGCAGGGAACCGAAGGGTTGCTCTTGTAGGGCGCGGCGCTGGTGACGGTCCCCGAAACGGTCGGGCTGCCCGTCAGGCCGCCGCCGTACGACAGATTGCCCCCGATGTAGGTCGGGCCATTGATGGCGATGCTCCCATTGGTGTACACGTTGCCCTCGAGGCTCTGGTTAGCGCCACCGTAGGGACCGATTCTCGAGTCGTAGCTGTCCGTCTGGGGGCCGGGAATCGCGCCGAACTTGCTGTTCAACGACGGAGACGCGCCGAAGAGCGCGTACTCGAAGGGGCCGCCGGGAACCGAGTGCAGGATCGCCTGAATGGTCCGCAGCCCGCGCCGCGCGGCGGCGCTCCGTCCGTCCACCGACAGGCTGATCGGGCCGTTGGCTTCGAGGCGCTGAATCACCGCCCGGTAGGTGGCGCCGTTCTCGGGGAGTGTCCGCCAGGCGAACGTGTACGAGCTGCCGGCCGCCACCACCCTGGTGTCGTAGTTGCTGTCGGGCCACTGCGCCACCACGTGGTTGAGCCCGGCGTCGGCCGCGAAGAAGGAGCGGGTCCCTTCCTGCACCGCGAGCGAGGCCTCCCGCTCGTCGCCGCTGGTGGCGAGGATCGCGATCGCGAGCACCCCCATGACCGCCAGGGCGATCACCACCATGGGCAGCACGAAGCCGCCGGTGCGTCGGGCCCGGGGCGCGGGTTCCAGCGTTTCGACTGGGGTCATCCTCGGCCTCCGCCGGTCCGGGCGTTCAATTCCGGAGGGTCGTGGTGGCGCGGAGCGAGTCCCGGCGCCGCGAGATCGTCGCGCCGACGGGCCCATTGCGGGTGCTCTCGGCACGCAGCGTGATCGTCACCCGGGCCACTGCCGCCGGGTTGGCGGTGACGTTGCCGGCGGCGTCGTAGTAGGCGAACGCCAGACCGCCGGCCGCGCCGCTCGCGAGCAACGGCCCGGTGACGATATCGTAGGTGCCCGCCGCGCCGACCCTCCGGGCCAGCCACCAGCGCCCCGACGACGACACCAGCTTGTACACGGTCTTGCGGTATCCTCGCACGACCGACCCGACGCCCACGCCGAGGGTATCCGCGCCGGCCACGTTGGCCGCGAGCTCGATCACCATGGGCGGCACCGGCGTCCCGGTCCACGCCGCACAGCTGGCGACGTAGGGCGATCCCGGATTGGTCCAGACCGCGGTCACCTTGGCCTTGTTCCAGGTCGTGCCGGAGGTCCGGCTGACCAGCATGCTGTCGTCGGCGCCGGAGCCGAACGTTCCCGCCGCGCCGGATATGCCGTATCGCTTGGTGGAGGTGCCGCAGACCGCGCCGGTGCTCTGGAACGAGCGCACCGCGAGCGACTCCGGGCTGATCGCGAGGAGGTCCCCGCGCGAAGCAGAGGCGTTCCTGAGCTCCCCGCTCAAGAGCGTCGCCCCGCCGCGCAGCGTCTCGCGCACGTCCACGGTCTCCCGCTGACTCCGGAATTCCTTGGAGCTGTTGATCATCACGCCGAAGACCGAGGCGATCAGGACGGACCCGACGACCAGGGCCAGCAGCAGCTCGAGCATGGTGAAGCCGGAGCGCATCAGGGGGCGGCTCATTTGGCGAGATAGGTGACGAAGGTGTCCGCCTTGACCGTCGGCGTGGTTCGCCGGACGACTGCGACGGTGATCTTCCGCGGGTTGGTGCCCGCCACCGACCAGGTGACCGCATGGCCCTGGATCGTGTAGGACCCGGATTGCCCCGCGCTGCCGGCCCAGCCCAGCGAGCGGACCGAATCGAGCGTGCTTTGCGCCGCGACCGTCGCCACGGCGTACGCTTTCGCCGTGGACATGGTGCGCATCGTGAGCAGGCTCCCCGAAACGAGGGAGACCAGCACGATCGTGAACAGCACCAGGGCCACCAGGATTTCGATCAGCGTGTGGCCCGCCTCGCGCCCCTTCGCGCCGTTCGCCCGTCCGGTCATCGCAGGATCTTTCCGAGTGTGCTGGTGCTCACGACGTCGCTGTGCCCGCCGGAGGTGAACGTCACGGTCGCATCGCCGGCCTGACAGGTGCCCGAGGTGAAGGCGACCCCGGTGCGATCGAAGCAAACCATGGTTCGGGTGCTGGTCATGGCGATGTCGGGGGAATCGAGCCGGTGCACCACGCCCACCGTGTCCTTGGCCCCGTTCCCCGTGATCGAGGTGTCCACTTCCACCCAGAACCTGCCGTTCGCGGCGTCAATGTGCAGCTCGGCCAGGCGGCTGTAGCGAACCGCCGCGGCCCGCGCGGTCGAGTGGGCCCCGGCGAATTCCGCCGAAAAGGCGTGCCGCCGGGCGGCGCGGAGCGCCACGTCCATCCGCGGGACGATGATCAGGGCCATGATGCCGATGACCACGCAAACGGCCACCAGCTCCATGACGGTCATCCCCGCTTCACTCCTGCGAGGCGGGGTGCCGGGACCTGCTCCTCCGCCCAGAATCCTTCCACTCATCGCGTAGAGCTCCAGGTTTGCGACGCCATTGGGGTGAGTCAACCGACTGGGCCTCCCGATTCATCGCAACTGGCATACCGCGCGGACCACGACTACCAATGCCATGTCCTGCCAAGAGTTGCGCTGTTCCTCCGAATTGAGACTCACATCTCGCCGGGGCGTTCGACCGCGTTCTGCCAGAGACCAGGGACGGAGGGAAGCCGGTTCGCCGCAACTGTTTGCCCCTTGTACATGCAGCGAGGATTCTTGCAGTCGGGCTGGCCAAATCGGCGCACCCGGCGCAGACTTGAGGCGGGGAAGCCCAGCTTGTCGGGGTCTGAGCTCCACTGGCCGCCCACCCCACCTACCGGCGCGGCCCGCACCCGAGGCGGCACGACCATGACCCGACTCCGCTCCGTCACCCTCGCGGCATTCGCCGTGGCGATACTGCCAGCAACCCTCGCCGCTCAGGACTTCGGTCAGGGGCCACCGCCTCGGAACCTCCAGGTCCTCCCCAAGGACATGAGCCGCCGGGAAGTGGTGGCCCGGATGCGGGGGATCGCCACGGCGCTCGGCGTGCGGTGCGAGCACTGCCACGTGACCACCACCGGGCCCGACGGGCGGGAGCGGAACGACTTCGCCGCCGACGACAAGGAGACCAAGAAGGTGGCCCGGGGGATGCTGCGCATGGTGAGGGACATCAACGAGAAATACCTCAAGGAGCTCGGGCTGGATCTCGCGCCGCTCCACCAGGTGAGCTGCGAGACCTGCCACCACGGCCTCGCCAGGCCGCGCACCATCCGGGGCGAGCTGATTGACGCGGTGAACGCGAAAGGCGCCGACTCGGCGATCGCGCTGTACAAGGATCTCAGGAGCAGGTATTACGGGCGCGCCAGCTACGATTTCGGGGATCTTGGCGTGACCCTCGCGGCGCAGGAGATCGCCCAGACGGCGCCGGAGAAGCGGCCGGCAGGGCTGGCGCTGCTCAGGATGAACCTGGAGTTCTACCCCCAGTCGGTGGCGACCTGGACCACGCTGGTGCAGATGTCGGCCGCGGCGGGCGACACCGCGGGGGCGATCGAGGCGCTCAGGAAGGCGCTCGACATCGCGCCCGACGATCCGCAGCTCCGGCGGATGCAGTCGTTTCTCAAGGATACGACGCGGAAATCGCCGCCCCGTTGATCCGCACCAGGGCCTCGTGGTCCCGCCGGTCGTCCACCAGCGGGATCACGCCGTCGGGGCGCTCCACGCCATCCACCATCACCCGGACCTCGTGCTCCCCTTCGATCTCCGGGGCTTCGCCGGGCGAGACGGTGAGGTGCCAGGTGGTCTCCCGATACTGATAATGGATCCGGTACGGCTTCCACCCCGGCGGGAGGCACGGCACGATCCGCAGGGTTTGCCCCTCGCGGCGAACCCCGAGCAGCGACTCCAGGATGAGCCGGTACAGCCATCCCGCCGAGCCGGTGTACCAGGTCCATCCGCCCCGTCCGGTGTGGGGGGTCACAGCGTAGACGTCGGCCGCGACGACGTACGGCTCGACCCGGTAGGTGGCGATCGCGTCGGCTGAGCTCGCGTGGCCGATGGGGAGGATCATCCCGAGCAGCTCCCAGGCCCGGCGGCCGTCGCCGAGCGCGGCGAACGCCATCGCGGCCCAGACGGCGGCGTGGGTATACTGACCGCCGTTTTCCCGGACGCCGGGGACGTACCCCCGGATGTAGCCCGGGTCGAGGTCCGACTTGTCGAACGGCGGATCGAGCAGCTGAATGAGCCCCGCCTCGCGCCGCACCAGGTGGTGATCCAGCGCCTCCATGGCGACGCGCTGGCGCTCCGGATCGGCCGCGGCCGAGAGCACCGCCCAGCTCTGGGCGATCGAGTCAATCTTGCACTCCACGCTCTCCTGGGAACCGAGCGGAGTGCCGCCGTCGAACCAGGCGCGGCGGTACCAGCTCCCGTCCCAGGCGTGCGCCTCCAGGTTGGCGCGGAGCCGCTCCGCCTCATCGCGGCACCATTGGGCGAAGTCGGGATCGCCGTGGGCGGCCGCGACCGATATCCAGCGGACCAGGACGTCGTAGAGGAAGAAGCCGAGCCAGACGCTCTCCCCGCGGCCTCGCGCGCCCACCCGGTTCATCCCGTCGTTCCAGTCGCCGGTGCCCATGAGGGGCAGGCCCCGTTCGCCGAAGCGGCAGCCGCGCCGGATGGCGCGGACGCAGTGGTGGTAGAGCGGGGCCAGGTCGTCCGAGCGGGTGTGGAGGTCGTAATAGGAATCCTCGTCCGGCCCGACCGGCCGCCCCTCGACGAAAGGCACCGCTTCGTCGAGCAGGCCGGTGTCGCCGGTGGCCTCCAGGTACCGGCACACCGCCTGGGGCAGCCAGAGGTAATCGTCGGAGCAGTGGGTGCGCACCCCGCGGCCCGAAGGCGGATGCCACCAGTGCTGGACGTCGCCCTCGTGGAACTGGCGGGACGCGGCGAGCAGGATCTGCTCCCGGGCGAGGCGGGGCTCCGCGTGCACCAGCGCCATCACATCCTGGAGCTGATCGCGGAACCCGAACGCCCCGCCGGACTGGTAATAGCCGCTCCGTCCCCAGAGCCGGCAGGCGAGCGTCTGGTAGACCAGCCAGCCGTTGGCGAGCACGTCGAGCGCCGGATCGGCGGTCTCCACCTGAACGGCGCCGAGCGTTTTCCGCCAGTACCGGTGCACCGCGTCGCGCGCGGCCCGCGCCGCCCCGGGGGCGCGATACCGCTGCACCAGGGCGCGGGCCTCCTCGGCGTCCCGACCCACGCCCAGCAGGAAGACGATCTCCCGCTCGGCGCCGGAGCCGAGCTCGACCGGGATGTGGATCGCGCCGCAGGGGTCGTACCCTCCCCCCACCCGCCCGGAGAGCCGGGTGCGGCCCAGCGCCGCCGGGCGGGCGAGGCCGCCGTTCCGGCCGATGAACTCGGCGCGATCGCCGGTCACCGAGCGCCCCGGATCCTCGGCGTCGAAGAAGGCCACCCGGCCGCCGAAGACGGGATCGAACGGGTTCCGCGCGAAGAGCGCCCCGCTCCGCCGGTCCACGTCGGTGATCACGTGCATCGCCGAGCGGGAGCGCAGCTCGCCCAGCACCCACTCCACATAGCCGGTCACCGAGAGCCGCCGGGGGCGGCCCGACTCGTTCTTCAGCCGGCAGACCAGGAACTTGACCTGCGCATCCGTCGCCACGTACACCGAGAGCTCCGAGCGGATGCCGCTCTCGGTGTGCTCGAAGACGCTGTACCCGAAACCGTGCCGGGTGAGGTACGAGGTGGCGCCGCGGCAGGGGAGCGGCGCCGGGGACCAGACGTATCCGGTCTCCTCGTCCCGGAGGTACATCGCCTCGCCGCTCTGGTCGGTGACCGGATCGTTGTGCCACGGGGTGAGCCGGAGCAGCTGGGCGTTCTCGCTCCAGGTGAACGCCTGCCCGCTCTCCGAGATCACGGTGCCGAAGTGGGGATTTGCCAGCACGTTGGCCCACGGCGCGGGCGTCACCTGGTCCCGGGTCGTGGTGATCAGGTACTCCCGCCCGCCCGCGGTGAACCCGCCGACGCCGTTGAAGAAGCGGAGCTCGCGGGCGTGCGCCTGCCGGTCACCGTCCCCGGCGGGCTCGGGCCGGTGGGTCCGCACGGGGTTGAGCCGAGGCACCGACGCTTCGGCGGGCGGCAGGCGATTCACCTGCTCGGCGAGGGTGCCCCGCGCATCGCTCAGGACCACCCGGGCCACCGCCTGGAACAGCAGGCGGTCCTCGGTCGAAATCTGCTCGCCCGGACGCACGAAGATTCCGCCGGGACGATCCAGCTGGCCGGCCTCGACCCCCGAGGCGATGACCCCCTTGATCTCCTCGTTGAGGGTCTGCCGGTACCCCGAGTGATCCTCGTTCCAGATCACCAGGTCCACCGGCAGCCCCTTGAGCCGCCAGTAGGCATGCGCCTGGATGAGCTGCCGCACCAGCTCCATCCCCGAGGCTTCGCCGATCTGGAGCAGCACGATGGGGAGATCGCCGGAGATGGCGTAGCCCCAGAGGCCGGGCTGCCCGCGGCGGTTCCGCCGGAGGACGGCCGGTTCGGCCCGGAGCTGCGGGTTGGCGTAAAGCACCGAGTTGGCCAGGCGGCCGTAGAGCTGGGCGTCGGCGTCGGTGGCGTTGAGCTGCTGGAGGAGCACCTGGCTGTGGGTCCAGGCGAGATCGAAGACCCGGCCCGCCAGCCGCCGGTCGCGGTACTTGTCCACCAGGGCGAGACAGCCGTCGCGGGTGTCGGCCACGCCGGAGACGAGGTTGACCGTGGCGGTCTGGTCGGGCTCGAGCGAGATGCGGCAGCGGATCGCGACGATCGGATCGAGCACCGCCCCGGCGGTGCCCGAGAGCGGCCCCGGCTCGGTCAGGGCGCGCGGCGCGATGAGCGTCCTGCCCCGGCCGATGAACCGCATCCGGTCGGTCTCGTAGGACGGCGCCTCGCTGGTCCCGCCGTGGGCCACCATCAGGTGGAAGAGCCACGGCACCGGGTCGGTGCTGGAGCGGGGCCGCCGGCTGCCGAGGATCGCCTGGCGCTCGGGCAGGATCTGGGTCTCGACGAAGAGGTTCCCGAACGCGGGATGCAGCGCGTCGGGCGCGGCCGGGCCCAGCACCACTTCCGCGTAGCTGGTCACCTCGATGATCCGGCGGGAACGGGAGCGGTTGGTCAGGGTGAGCCGGCGAAGCTCGATGTCGTCCTCGGGGGAGACCGCGATCTCGGTGCGGGTGTCGAGCCCCTGGTCGCGGCGGCGGAACTCCACCCGGGCCTCGGAGAGGATCGCCTCGTAGCGCTCCGGCTGCCGGAGCGCCGGCTGGAGCGCGGCGGACCAGTACTCGCCGCTCACCTCGTCGCGCAGGTAGCAGAAGGCGCCCCAATGGTCCCGGACGGGGTCCTCCCGCCAGCGGGTGACGGCGAGGTCCTTCCAGCGGCTGTAGCCGCCGCCGCCGCTGGTCACCATCAGGTGGTAGTGGCCGTTGGAAAGGAGCTGGACCTCCGGCACCGGAGTCTGCGGCGTGCTCACGATCCGCACCGACGGCTCCAGCCCTCCGCCGCTGCGCACCTGGGCCAGCTCGGCGATCCGGGGATGCAGCGGGCGGCCCCGCGGCACCCGCTCCTGGAGCAGCAGGGCGGTGGCCCGGAAGGAGGGCTCCGCCTCGAAGCGCCGCTGCATCGGCCGGCCCAGCAGCAGGTGGCCGAAGGCCAGCAGGCTCATCCCCTGGTGGTGGGCCATGAACGAGCGGACGATGGCGCTCGACTGGCCCCGCGGGAGCCGCGCCGGGGTGTAGTCCACGGCTTCGTAGAAGCCGAACCGCCCCTCCAGCCCCGCCGCCGCGAGGCGCTGGAGATTCCGGCACGCCTCCTCGGGAGCCACCATGAGGGCCAGGGCCGAGGCGTAGGGGGCCACGACCAGCTCCTCGGCGAGCCCGCGCTTCAATCCTAACCCGGGCACCCCGAACGCCCGGTACTGATAGTTGCGCTGGCTGTCCACCGCGTTGAAGCCCGACTCCGACATTCCCCACGGCACCCCCTGCGCCTTCCCGTAGGCGCGCTGGCGCTCCACCGCGGCGCGGCAGGTCCGGTCGAGCAGGGTGTCGTCGTAGTTGGGCATCACCAGGAGCGGCATGAGGTACTCGAACATCGAGCCGCTCCAGGAGAGCAGCAGGGTCTCGCCGCGGAAGGTGGTGAAGAGCCGGCCCAGCGCGAACCAGTGCTCCTGGGGGAGCTGGCCCCGGGCCACCGCGACGAAGCTCGCCAGCCGCGCCTCCGAGGCCAGCAGGTCGTAGTAGCTGCTATCGCGCCGCCGCTCGGTGACGTGGTAGCCGATGGCGAGCAGCCGCCGGGTCTTGTCGAAGAGGAAGTCGTATTCCGCCCCGGCGAAGGCGCCGGCGCGGGCCTCCAACCGCTCGAGGGCGGCGATCCGGTCCCGGGCCCGCCGGCCGGCGTCGCTCTCCAGCCGGGCCACCTCGCGCAGGGTCGGGATGCCGCCGGCGGCCGAGTCGGGCAGCGGCTCGTCCGGGGCCACCAGCGCCAGGTCGTCCACCATCTGGCGGCATTGGTGGGCCAGGGCCCGGGCCCACCACAGGACCGTGTGGGCGGTGGCGGGATCCGCCTCCAGAGCCTGGGCCGTCTCACCGGCCGACCCGGCGAGCCCTTCGAGACTCCGCTTCGCCTGCACGAGCGAGCCGGACGACGATTCGAACGCCGTTTCCAGCGCCCGGCGGAAGCTCCGGAGCCGAGCCGCCACTCCGATTCCCCCCGACTCCGCCGGGCCTCTCGCGCCTCCCCCCCCCGCGCCCCCGGCACCGTTCCCGCCGGGCGCCGCCAGCGCGTCTTCGAGCGCGTGCAGGGCATCGGCGATCCCATCGAAGACCCGGGGCGTGATGACGGGCTGGTCGGGCAGGGCGAGGAGCCCGGCGCGGAGCGTGATGAGGTGTCC
>DASYRI010000143.1:0-10925 GCA_036004545.1 Gemmatimonadales bacterium | reverse complement strand
GCGGTCGAACGAATACCAGAGCCAGAGCAGCGGCTTGACCCGCGCGAACCTCTCCGCATCCACCTCGGCGTAGTACTCGGGCTCGAGGGTGACGTGGCGCGGGTCGAGGGCGAGGAGTTGGACCCGGGTCGCCGATGGCGTCGCCGGGTCTTCCGCCAGCCGGTCGTAGTCCTCGAGCCCGGGATACCAGATATGAAAGAGCGCCTCGCGGCAGACCCGGTACCAGTCGGCCGAAGGGGCGGAGAGCTTGGCGTCGAGCTTCTCGAGCCAGGCGTGGTTCGCCGCGCGGGCGGGGTCGGGGAGGGAGACCTGGCGGAGCGGGCGGAGGACCATGCCGGAATGTACCGCCGGTCCGCCGGCCGCGCCGCGCGGTGGCCGAGCGCGTGGCCGGCTACTTCTTCGCCGGCTTGCCGGCGCCCTGCTCCTGCTTGATCGAGTCGGGGAACGCCATCAGGTAATCGAGCCGCCACTGACCGTCGGCGCCCTTGGCCATGCCGACGAGGTACCGGCCCCACTCCTGGTCCACCTTCCCCTTGGCGTCGTGCATGTCGTGATAGGTGCCGATCTCGGACCCGCCGGTGCTGGTGCGGACGCTCGTCTCGGCCGGCATGATCTCGGTCATGGTGTACTTCCGGGCCGCGTAGTCGGCCTTGAAGGCGGCTTCGATGGCGGCCCGGCCGCGGAGCTTGGGCACGCCGTAGAGGTCCACCGCCGCGCTATCGGAGAAGAGCGCGGCCACGGCGGAGGCGTCGCCGGCGGTCTGCCCGGCGATGTACCGGTTGCGGAGCGCGGTCATGCCGGCCCGGGCCGCGGCGCTGTCCACCGCGGGAGCGGCCGCGGTCTGCTCCGGGGCGGGCTGGGCGCACGCGGCGGCGAGGAGGAGCGCGAGCCCCGCGGCGGTGAAGGAGCGGGTCATGGAAGGCGTCCTCATTTCCTGACGGCGACGGTGGAATCCACGAAGGCCATGAGATACGAAAACCGCCACTGGCCATCGGGCTCTTTGCCGATCGCCGTAGCGTATCGGCCGTAATCGGTGGACGTCTTCTTCGTCTTCCGGTCCATGGAGGTCTCGCTGTAGGTCCCGAGCTCGTAGGCCAGGTCGTTGGTGATCGCCATGGTCATTTCGGGTCTCACCGAGAACGCCATGACGTCCCGCCCCTTCATGGCCGGCTCGGCCGTGGCCTGCCAGGCTGCGCGGCCGAGCATCGGCGGCACGCCGCGCTCGTCGAACCGGCCCTTCTCGGAAATCAGCGCGGCGACGCCGGCGACGTCCTCGGCCGTGTCCGAGGCGATCATCTTCTGCCAGAGCCCGGCCACCGCGGCCTTGACGGCGGCGGAGTCCACGGCGGCGGCGAGGGGCTTCTCGTCCACCGGGGCGGGCCGGGGCGCGCAGGCGGCGAGGGTGAGGAGCAGCGCGAGGCCCGGAAACGCGCGACGAGCGGGCATGCATTCCTCCTTCGGAGGACCGGCCGGGCGGCCGGGTCAGCGAACGGCTTCGGGTTGGTGGCCGACCAGGCTACCCTCCCGCCGCGGGACCCGCCAGAGGGGGGTTGGCGCCGGGAGGGGAGTCGAAGGCGGCGCGCAGGGCAGCATCCACTCGCCGGGGCCGGCCCGTCGTTCGATCGAGCGCGGCATACACGCTCCGTCCCCGGGCGAGAAGCCGGTCATCGTCGCCGCGGCGGATCTCGATGAAGCGCTCCCAGGTGGCGCCGCGGACCTCGCCCACCCAGGTGCGGGCGAGCAGCCGGTCGCCGAGAAAGGCCGGCGCCTTGTAATCAATCTCGTGCCGGCTCACCACCCAGCTCACCGCCGCCCGGAGCGCCGGCGGCGCGGCGGACTCCCAGTGCGCCGTGGCGGCCTCCTGCATCCAGCGGAGGTAGACCACGTTGTTGACATGACCCATGCCGTCGAGGTGCTCGGCGGCGACCTCGATCGGCGTCTCGAACCGGGCGACGCTCAACTCCCGGCTCCCGTCACCAGCCCGCTGGCCGAGACGGTCAGGCGGCGTCTCTTTGAGCAAGCGGTCATCGAGTGCTCGGCCGACGAAGCAGCCTGACGAATGCGGAATCGCTCCGCAGGGCGCGCCAGCGTGGGTGCCGGGACACCAGGCCTGTCAGCGATGGCCTTGCCGCAAGGTACCGTGAGAGCAGCCCCACCGCTTCGTCCTTCCGGCCGAGCAGGAGGCGGAGGTACGCATCCTCGTAGGTGAAGTCGAGGAGGAGCTCGGGGTCGCCGGCGAGGAGCGCCCGGGCCCGGGCGGCCGCCGCCCGTGCGCGGTCGCGCTGACCCCCGCGGGCCTCAACCGCCGCCGCCATCATCTCCCGGTAGGCCGGCCGATACGGGCGCCCAGCCGCCAGGGCCTGCGCCGGCGGGTCGAGGCGGTTCCCCTCCTCCACCAGCGACCACGCAAGCCGGGGATCGGGCGGGCGGCTCGGGTCTTCGGCGAGCAGGGTGAGCCGGCATTCGATGAACCGGGGATCGCTCGGATAGTCACGCGCCCCACGCTCGCACCACCGCCACGAACCGGCGAGGCTATCGCTTATGAGGAAGCCACTGTACAGCGAGACCAGGATGTCGGGCGCGTCCTTGAGGTACGCGTCCATGGCGAACGCGGCTCGGGCGTCCTCCTCCGCCGCGGCGACCTCGCCGCGGGCCACCCGCACCCGGCCCAGGGTGCCCCAGGCGGTGGCGAGCGTCGAATCGAGGGCGACGGCGCGCTCGAGGTCGGCCTGCGCGCTTCCGAGGAGCCGATCGAACCCGGCATCCCCCACCGGCAGGCGGGCGGCCCGGTGGTAGAGGGTAGTGCCGCGGAGCTCGAGTGCTGCGGCATTCCCCGGCTCCCCCGAGAGCGCCCGTTCGGCGTGCTCCACGGCCCGCTGAGAGGCCCGGTCGCGCGCTACCCCACTCTGGCGGAGGGCGGCGTCGAGGGCGACCCAGCCGCGCGCCAGCACCGGGCCGAGCCACCGACGGTCGGCCCGCTCGGCGCCCTCGAGGAGCGAGTCGGCGGTGCGGAGCAGCGCGATGGACCTGGCCGCCGACAGGGTATCGTGGCCTGCGGCCGCGGCTTCGGCGTCATCGCGTGCCTGGTCGGCGCGAAACACCAGCTCAAGCGCCCGGGCGCTCCGGGTCGCCGCGGTGGTCTCCCGCACCCGGATCACCCGACCGATCCGGCGCTGGAGCAGCTTGGCCACCTCGTGCGCCAGGTCGTTCCCGAGCAGGAACACCTCGTCCGTGTCCCGCTCGACACTGGCGCTCTCCAGGTGCGTGTTGGTCGCCGCGTCAATCATCTGCACCATGACGCGGATCCGGTCGTTCGACCGCTGCACGCTCCCCTCGACCACTGTGCCGACCCGGAGCGCGCCCACCAGACTGTCCATTCGAACCGGGGCGGCGCGAAACGGCTTGACCCCGTTGCGGGAGACGACCTGGATGGCGGCGACGGAGCCCAGCTCCTGGATGAGGCTCTCGGTGAGCCCGCTGGCCAGATACCCCAGGCTGCGATCGGGGCTGTGGTCGTCGAAGTAGAGCACGGCGAGCCGGCGGGGAACCGGGCCGTCAAGCCCGGCGTCCCGGTCGCGCTCCGGCCCAGGGAGGCGGGAGAGCGCAAATACGAGCGCCGTCGCCACCGCCGCCCCTCCGGCCACGAGCGCCGCGAGGCGCCGGGCGCGCGAGCGGGCGGGGAGGGGCGCGACGGCGGACGTTGGTGACGGGCCCAGCGGATCCGCGAGCGCCTCCGCCAGCTCCTCCGCGCTCCGGAACCGGTCCGCCGGCGCCTTCTCCAGGGCGCGCTCGAGGGCCCGCGCCACCCCCGGCGGCACCGAGGGCCGCAGCACCCGGATCGGCGGCACCGGCGCCGCCGCGTGGCGCGCCAGCAACGCCGCCGGATTCGAGGCGCTGAACGGCGGATCCCCCGCCAGGAGCTCGTAGAGGACGCACCCGAGCGAGTACACGTCGCTCCGGCCATCCAGCTCCGTCTCCCCCGCCCCCTGCTCCGGCGACATGTATGCCGGAGAGCCCACCGCGAGTCCCGACTTGGTGATCACGGTCGAGCTCTTGGCCCGCGTGATCGCGCGCGCCAGCCCGAAGTCGGCCACCAGCGCGAACCCGCCGGAAAGAAGAATGTTGGCGGGTTTGATGTCCCGGTGGAGCACGTCGCGGGCGTGGGCGTAGGTCAGCGCGGCGGCCACTTCGCGCACGATGCGCAACGCCTCCTCGACCGGGAGTTGCTTCTCGCGCGCGAGCCGCTCCTGCAGCGATTCCCCCTCCACGTACGGCATCACGTAGTAGAGGAAGCCGCCGGCGTCGCCCGAGTCGTGGAGGGTCAGGATGTGGGGATGGTTGAGCTTCGCGGCGATCCGGATTTCACGCAGGAACCGCTCCCGACCCAGCGCCGCCGTGAGCTCGGGACGCAGCACCTTGATCGCCACCGGCCGGTCGTGCTTCAGATCCTGGGCGAGATAGACCGTGGCCATCCCCCCGTGGCCGATTTCACGCTCCACGCGATAGCGGTCGCCCAGAGCGTCCCGGATGGCGTCCAGCTGGTCCGCGGGCACGCGGAGAATAGATCGTGCGGCCGGGGATTGGTCAACTGCGGGGCGAGCCCTGCACACCTCCTTTCACCGCCTCGAGAATGCTCTCGCCCAGCTCTTCGATACCGAGCCCCGTCCGACCGCTCGTCGCCAGCAGCTCGTCCGCGGCCATCCCAAGCTCCGCCGCCCGCTCCCGCCTGGCGGCGGCGAGCCCGGCCCGACTCAGCTTGTCCGCCTTGGTCAGCACCGCCAGCACCGGCCGACCGGTCTCCGACAGGAGCTCGCGAATCGTCTGATCCTCCCGGGACGGCGGGTGCCGCACGTCCAGCAGCCAGACCACCCCGGTGAGCGACGCCCGCCGGGCGATCACCCCCTCCAGCAGCTCCCGGTAGGCCGCGCGCGCCGGCTTCGAGGCCCGGGCGAACCCGTAACCCGGCAGGTCGAGGAAGTAACACGGCGGCAGCCGGAAGACGTTCAGGAGCCGGGTTTTGCCGGGCGTCGTGCTCACCCGCGCGAGCTGCTTCCGCCCCACCAGGGCGTTGAGCAGACTGGACTTGCCGACGTTGGAGCGCCCGACGAAGGCGATCTCGGGAAGCGGGGGGTCGAGCGGCTGGAGCGGATCGGGGAAGCTGCCGACGAACTCGATCGGCAGCCGCGCCAGAATCACGCTTCCTTGATCTGGCGGGGGCGTTCCGTCACCACCATCGGGGGGCTCCCCTCGGTGATGCACTCGGGGGTCACGATCACCTCACGCACGTCGTCGCGGGAGGGGAGGTCGAACATGAGATCGGTCATCACCGTCTCGAGGATGGCCCGGAGCCCGCGGGCCCCGGTGGAGCGCTTGATGGCCTTGCAGGCCACGGCGCGGAGCGCCGCCTGGTCGAAGGTGAGTCCCACGTCTTCCAGCTCGAAGAGCTTCTGATACTGCTTGGTGATGGCGTTCTTGGGCTCGATCAGGATCCGCACCAGCGACTCCTCGTCGAGCGACTCCAGCGGCACCACGACCGGCAGCCGGCCCACCAGCTCGGGGATGAGCCCGAAGCGGAGCAGGTCGTCCGGCTCCGCGCTGGCGAACGGATTGCGCTTGTTGATCTCCGCCGCGCCCTCCCGCCCGGCGGCCGCCGAGAAGCCGATCTGCTGCCGGCCGAGCCGGCCCTCGATGATCTTCTCCAGGCCGTCGAAGGCCCCGCCGCAGATGAACAGAATGTCCCGGGTGTTGATCTGGATGTATTCCTGCTGGGGATGTTTCCGGCCGCCCTGGGGCGGCACCGAGGCGACCGTGCCCTCGAGGATCTTGAGCAGCGCCTGCTGCACCCCCTCGCCCGACACGTCGCGGGTGATGCTCGGATTCTCCGATTTCCTCGCGATCTTGTCGATCTCGTCTATGTAGACGATCCCCCGCTCGCACTCCGAGACGTTGAACTCCCCGGCCTGCAGCAGCCGGACCAGGATGTTCTCCACATCCTCGCCCACGTACCCCGCCTCGGTGAGCGTGGTGGCGTCGGCGATGGTGAAGGGAACGTCGAGGATGCGGGCCAGGGTCTGGGCCAGCAGCGTCTTGCCGACGCCGGTGGGGCCCAGGAGGAGGATGTTCGACTTGTCGAGCTCCACTCCGCCGGCGTCCCGGCCGCCGACCGAGTTGATCCGTTTGTAGTGGTTGTAGACGGCGACGGCCAGGGTCCGCTTGGCGCGCTCCTGGCCGATCACGTACTGGTCGAGGACTTCCTTGATCTCCGCGGGGGTCGGGACCTGGGTGATGTTGTCGACGACTTCCCGCTCTTCATCCTCCGCCAGGATCTCGTTGCAGAGGGTGATGCACTCGTTGCAGATGTAGACCGAGGGCCCGGAAATGAACTTCCGGACTGAATCCTTCGACTTCCCGCAGAACGAGCAGCGGAGATGTTTGTCGTTGGACATGGCGGTCAATCCGCGCGCCTGCGCCGGGTGGGGGACGCCCGTAAGCTGGACCCCCCCCGGGGCCCGGTCAAGTGGCGGCCACTGCCGGCACCCGGGCGGGCTCCGCGTGGGGCTGGAAGACGGTGTCGATAATGCCGTACGCCCGGGCCTCATCGGCGCTCATGTACCGGTCCCGGTCCATGTCCCGCTCGATCTGCTCCACCGACTGCCCGGTGTGCCTGGCGTAGAGCTCGTTCATCTTGGTGCGCAGGTACAGGATTTCCCGCGCCTGGATCTCGATGTCCGAGGCGCTCCCCTGGGAGCCGCCCGACGGCTGGTGGATCATGATCCGGGCGTGGGGCAGCGCGCTCCGCTTCCCCTTCCGCCCCGCGGCCAGGAGGAACGAGCCCATCGAGGCCGCCATCCCCATGCAGATCGTGTTGATCGGCGCCCGGAGGTGCTGCATCGTGTCGTAGATCGCCATCCCGCTGGAGACGATGCCCCCCGGCGAGTTGATGTACATGTACACGTCTTTGTCGGGGTTGTCGGCGTCCAGGAAGAGCAGCTGGGCGATGACGATGTTCGACACCTCGTCGTTGATCGGCGCGCCGAGGAAGACGATCCGGTCCATGAGGAGCCGGGAGAAGATGTCGTAGGTCCGCTCCCCGCGGCTCGACCGCTCGATGATGTAGGGCGGATAGAGCATGCTGGTCACGACGCTGCCTCGGTGACGGTGGACTGGGAGAGGAGGAAGGCGAACACCTTCTCCTCGGTGATCGAGCGCTCCAGCTCGGGGAGCCGCTTCCCCTCCTGGAGCGAGGCGTACACCTTGGCCGGCGGGGTGTGCCGCTGCTCGGCGATCCGCGCGATCCGCTGGTCGAGCTCCGCCTCGGTGGCCTTGAGTCCCTCGCGCTCGGCCACGGCGGCGAGCACCAGCTCCCGCCGGACCTGCTGCGCCGCGACCGGCCGGAACTCGGCGTAGAATCCCTCCGCCTTCTCGTGCGGGATTTCGTAGGCGTGCAGCAGCCCGTGAAGCATCCGCTCCACCATCGAGGGCGGCGCGGCGACGTTGTTGGCCTCGATGAGCTGCTGGACCAGCTGCGACCGCACCGCGGCGTCGGCGTCCCGCCCGGCGGCGGCGCCGAGATCGTCACGGACCGCGGCGCGGAGCGCATCCAGGGTCTCGAAGTCGCCCACCTCCTTGGCGAACGCGTCGTCGAGCGGGGGGAGCTCCTGCCGCTTCACCTCGTGGAGCGTGAGCCGGACGGTGCGGGTCTTGCCGCGGCGCTCCGGCTCGGGATGGTCTTCGGGAACGCGCACCTCGGCGTCCACCGTCTCGCCGGGGAGGAGGGACATGATGCGGTCCTCCAGCTCGGGAATCGCCTGACCGCCGCCCAGGACCAGGGTGTAGGACTGGGGCGGCTTGACCAGGCCGTCCTCGATCGGCGCGACGTCCACCCGGACCATCTGTCCGGGCGCCGGCTTCGCCCCCTCGACCGGGAGCCAGGCGGCGCGCTGCTCGCGGAGCCGGCCAAGCTGCTCCTCCACCATCCGGTCGGTGACCGGCGCCACCGTCCGGGTCAGGGTGAAGTTGTCCAGCCGGCCCAGCGCCAGCTCGGGGCGGACCTCGACCAGGAGCTCGAACTCGACCGGCTGGCCCGCCTCGAACTTGAGGTTCCGCACCGAGGGATCGGCGATCGGCTGGAGCGACTCGGCGCTTTTGGCCTGCTCCCAGCCCTCGCGGATCACCGTCTCGATGACCCACTGCCGGATCTCCTGGCTGAAGCGCCGGCGGACGACCGCCTCCGGCGCCTTGCCCGGGCGGAAGCCGGGGAGCCGGGCCCGCCTGGCGTACTGGCGGACGGCGTCGTTCTCCGCCTCCAGCACTCGCTCGACCGGGACGGTCACGCGCAGCGCCTTGGAGGCGGCGTCCTCCGCGGTCTTGGTGACGGTGATGTCGCTCATGGCGCCGGGAATCTATCCGGGCGGATTCCCGGGGGTCAAACGCGGGGCGCGCGCCAGGCGAGCCCGGCGGCTACTTGAACAGCCCGACGAGCCCGCCCGCCATGGCGGCAAGGGCGTGCACGGCCAGCTTGGCGGCGCCGACGAGCAGCGGCCCGCCGGCCGCGGTCGCGACGAGAATGGCGTCGGTGGCGATGAGGCGCGGGGTCCAGACGTCCACCAGACGGCGGCTCCGGGTTAGGACGAACGCAGCGACCGCCGCGCCGTTCACCACGACGAAGCAGGCCGCGGAGAGGACGAAGAGCCTGGAGCTCAGCGAGTCGAGGAAGGCGTTCACGGAGGCTTCCATGGGGCCGCTCCTCTCAGGTTGCGCGGATGCGAACGGCGGGAGTCGACCCGGCAGGGCGACGTCCATGCCACCGATGCCAACGCATGCGAACGGCGGGAGTCGACCCGGCAGGGCGACGTCCATGCCACCGATGCCAACGCATGCGAACGGCGGGAGTCGAACCCGCACCCCTTGCGGGACAGGATCCTAAGTCCTGCGCGTCTGCCAGTTCCGCCACGCTCGCTCGGCCGCGCTCCCGACCCTCCCACACTACAACCTTCCGCCACGGGACGCGAGGCCCTGGCGGCGCGCGGGTCCCATGGAAACGGATCGGCGCCCGCCGCGGCGGCGAACCAGATACAGGTGCCGCCGAAGTTAGGGAGCTAGGGAGCTAGGGAGCTAGGGAGCTAGGGAACTGGGGAGCTGGGGAGCTAGGGAGCTGAAACGACGAAGGGGCTCGGCAATGCGCCGGGCCCCTTCAGCTCACGCTAGCTCCCTAGCTCCCTAGCCCCTTACCTCAGCTGCACCCGCTCGACGCGCCGTCCGCCGGACTCCCGCTGTCGCGCATTGTAGAGAACCAGGGTCACGATCCCATTGGGGCCGGGATTCCGGAGTGCGGCGCGCAGGTCGGCCTCGCTCCTGACCGGCTTGCCCTCCACCGAGAGGATGATGTCCGGCGAGCCGGCGTCGAGATCCATCAGGTCCTCCGCCGCCGGGCCGTCGGGATCCACCTTCTGAACCACCAGCCCCCGCACCCCCGCCGGGATTTCGAGATCAGCCGCCATCGCCGTGGTGAGCGGCGCCACGGTGAGGCCCAGCGGCCGGATCGTGGCTCCGGCCGGCTCCTCGCCGGCGTTGCCCGAGTCGTCCGGCTCGTCCTTCTTCTCGGAGGATGCCGGCTCGACGCCCGCCGCGGCTGAAATCAGCCGGACGGTGAACGTCTTCCGGACGCCGCCCCTCCTCGCCACCTCGACCTTCACGGCCTCGCCCGGGCGGCGGAAGCCGACCACCTGCTGCAGCTGTGCGGTGTACTCGACCGGTTGGCCGTCAATGCCGACGATGATATCGCCCAGCTCGAGGCCGGCCTTCTGGGCCGGGGAATCCTCGCTCGAAAACGACTCGATCTTGACCCCGCGGATGTCCGGAAGCCCGACGTACCGGGTGTCGTTGACCGTCGCATCCGTGACGAAGACGCCGAGCGCCGCGCGCTCGACCTTCCCGTGCTTGATCAGCTGGTCCATCACTTGGCGGGCCAGGTCGATGGGAATGGCGAATCCGTAGCCCATGTTGTAGCCGGTCTCGCTCGCGATCGCCGAGTTGATGCCGATCACCTCGCCGCGGACGTTGACCAGCGGCCCGCCGGAGTTGCCGGGGTTGATGGCCGCGTCGGTCTGGATGAAGTCCTGGATGTTGCGGCTGGAGTACCCGGGGAGGGAGAGGTGCGCCCGGCCCTTGGCGCTCACGATGCCGGAAGTGACGGTGAAGGTCAGGTTTTCGCCCAGGGGGTTCCCCACCGCCAGGACCCACTCACCGATCCGGGTGGCTGAGCTCGAGCCGAGGGCGGCCGGCTCCAGCCCCCGAGCATCGATCTTGATCACCGCGACATCGGTATTGGGATCGGTCCCGACGACCTTGGCGGGGAAGGACCGCCGGTCGAGCAGCTGCACCGTCACCTTCTGGGCTCCATCCACGACGTGATTGTTGGTCAGGATGTAGCCGTCTTCCGACACGATGAAGCCGGAGCCCGCGTCGCGCTCAATCATAGGCCGGCGCTGCTGCGGGAAATTGAAGAAGGGCTCAAATCCCCGAGGGATCTGCATCTGAGTCACCTTCTCCTTGCGCTCCGACTTGATGAACACCACGCTGGGGCGGATGTGCTCCGCGACCGCGGAGAACGCATCGCTCAGCTCGACCAGCGGGCGGGCGGCAGGCAGCGGCGCGGCCTCAACCGTCTTGACCGGGGACTGACTGGAGGTCAGTCGGGTCCCGCCCTGCGCGAGCGAGTTCTGGGGAAGGTTGAGCGCGCCGGCGAAGAGCACGCCGAGCACGAAGGCGAGCCCCACGAGCCCGCCGAACTTGAGCCAGTTGAGAGAACGGACGGACATGTTGCAGTGTTCCTTTAGGTTACATGGTGACCGCCACTTAATGATGCTCGGGACGGCGGTCTCGTTGCAAGGATTCAGGCCCTACTTCTTGTCCTCATCGACGAT
>DASYRI010000142.1:0-13467 GCA_036004545.1 Gemmatimonadales bacterium | reverse complement strand
GCCACCTCATCGCAGTCGGGACCAAGGCCGATATCCTGACCCACTTCGGCCAGCCGACGATCGAGGACGTGTTTGTGGAGCTGCAACGTCGCGACGAGGGGGCGCTGGTCTGATGTTCGGGCGGGTGCGCGACTGGACGCTGTGGCCGATGCTCTGGAAGGAGTTTGTCCAGCTCCGGCGCGACCGCTTCACGGTGGGCATGATGGTGGGCATCCCCGCCGTCCAGCTGCTGCTGTTTGGGTTTGCCATCCAGACCGAGGTTCGACACATCCGCACCCTGGTGCTCGACGAATCGAAGACCCCCGAGAGCCGGGCGCTGATTCGGGTGATGGAGAACACGGGCAACTTCGACATCGTCGGTACGGTCAGCTCCCGAGCGGAGCTGGCCGACCGGATCGACCGGGGCAAGGCGGGCGCCGCGGTGGTCATTCCACCCGGCTTCATGGCCGACCTGCGCCGAGGCCGGCCGGCCCAGGCCCAGGTCATCGTCGACGCCGCCGACCCCATGGCCTCCAGCGCCGCGATGGCGGGCGCGGCGCAGGCGGCCCAGGCGAGGCTGCTGGAGCTGACGGCTCAGGGTCGCGCGCCGCGGTTGCTGGATGTGCGCATTCGCCCCTGGTACAACCCGGGAGTTCGGAGTGCGGTCTACGTGGTCCCTGGCATCGTGGGCGTGCTCCTGTCCATGACCATGGTGATGATCACCAGCATGGCCGTGGTGCGGGAGCGGGAGCGGGGCACCCTCGAGCAGCTGGTGGTGACGCCGATAGACAAGACCAGCCTCATGCTGGGCAAGATTCTGCCCTTCCTGCTGGTCGGCTACGTCCAGATCACGGTGATCCTCCTCCTGGGCCGCCTGCTCTTCGACGTGCCGGTGCTGGGCAATCTTTCCACGCTCTACCTGGTGGCGCTTCCCTTCGTGGTGGCGAGCCTCGCGGTCGGGCTCTTCGTCTCGACGCTGGTGAGCACCCAGGCGCAGGCGATGCAGCTCGGCTTCATGTTCCTCCTGCCGAACATCCTGCTCTCGGGATTCATGTTTCCGCGGGAGGCGATGCCGGCGCCGGCGCAGTGGCTCGGCGCGGTGCTGCCGCTCACCTATTTCCTCCGGGTGCTGCGGGGGATCCTGCTCAAGGGGATCGGCCTCGAGTCGCTCTGGCGGGAGGCCGTGGCCCTGGTGGGGTTCTCGGTGGTGCTGATTGCGCTGAGTGTTCGACGATTCAGGAAGACGGTGGAGTAGGACGCAAAGACGCGAGGACGCAAAGACGCAAGGGACAGTGGACGGTCAGCCTGGGGGCTTGGAGAGAGCGCGGGCGAGCCCGTAGACGAGCTTGCCGGCGGAGTCTCTCAAGGAATTGAGCGACGCCCATCGCCCGATCAGGCCGTAGCGTTCTTCCGTCGGCCAAGACCTGGTTTCTCGATAAACCGTCAGGACCAGCCGATGGGAGACCTCCCAGGCTTTCCACCGCTCATAGGGCATCATGGCACGGAACGATACGATCACGCTTCGGTCAAATAGGGACCGTTTCGCTGCGCGAGTAGCCCCAATTCGCGCGCACTGACCGACCGTCCGCCTGTCCGCCCGTCCGTCCTTCCGTCTTTCCGTCTTTCCGTCCATACTCCGATCTGAAATGAACCCCCAGCCGCCGACCCCCTTCGCCCCCCGCCCCGACGACGCCGCCCGCCAGGCCAAGCTCGCCGCGATGAAGCGGACCGCGACCGGCATGCTGGCCGCCGCGGCGCTCGTCTTCCTCGCTGCAAGCGTGCTGGAGACCCGATACCCCTGGCTCGGCTACCTGCGGGCCACCGCGGAGGCCTCGGTGGTGGGCGGCCTCGCCGACTGGTTCGCCGTCACCGCCCTCTTCCGCCACCCCCTCGGCATCCCGATCCCCCACACCGCGATCATCGGCCGCCAGAAGGACCGGATCGGCCGCATCATCGGGAACTTCGTCCAGCAGCATTTCCTCGCGCGGGACGCGGTATCGAGAAAGCTCCGCGAAATGCACCTGGCGGAGCGCGCGGCGCGCTGGCTCTCCCTGCCCGAGAACGGCCAGCGGATCGCGGCGCAGGTGGCGAGCGGTGTGGCCAAGACGCTCGAGGCGCTCCCCGACGAGAAGATCCGCGAGCTGATTCACCGGGGCGCCGCGGACCGCATCCGCGCCACCCGGGCCGGCCCGGTGCTCGGCAAGACGCTGGCGCTGGTGGTCTCGGGCGACGGCCACCAGGAGCTGCTCAAGGAGGGGATCCGGCTCGCGGCGCAGGCGGTCACGGACAACCGGGAGCTGATCCGCCAGCGGGTCCGCGCCGAGAGCCCGTGGTGGGTGCCGGGCGTGGTGGACGAGCAGATCTACCAGCGGATCATCAACGCCATCGAGCATCTGCTCCACGACATCAGCGCCAACCCCGCGCACCCGGTACGGGCCTCCTTCGACGCTGCCCTCAGGAACTTCGTGGACCGGCTGCAGCACTCGCCCGAGGCGATCGCGCGGGCGGAGGCGTTCAAGGAGGAGTGGCTCGACGATGCCGCGATCGCCGAAATGTCCGGGTGGCTCTGGGACGCCACCCGGCGCGCGGTCTCGGGCTACGCCACCCGGGCGGAGGTCGCGGAGACGCCCGGCCCGCTGGCCCGGGGGATCAGCGCCTTCGGGAGCACCCTGATCGAGAACCAGAAGCTGCTCGCCGAGCTGGACGAGCTCATCATTGATCGCATCGTGACCGTCGTGGAGGGCCACCGCGCCCAGGTGGCCGATCTCATCGCGGAGACGGTGGCGGCGTGGGACGCCGAGGCCACCTCGCAGCGCATGGAGCTCGCGGTGGGCCGCGACCTCCAGTTCGTGCGCATTAACGGTACTCTGGTGGGGGGGTTGGTGGGTTTGCTGATCTATGCGGTGCCGAAGTTGTTCAGGTAGGACGCCAGGAAGACGCAAAGACGCAAGGACGCAATGACGCAACGTTTATCGCGGAGACAGACGACTTTCCGTCTTTGCGACTTTGCGTCCTTGCGTCCTACTTCACCGCCACCCGGAGCGACAGCGCCACCGACCCGTACCGCCATCCCGCCCCGCTCGTCGTGACCGCTTGCCCGGCGATCGGGGAGTCGTAACCTTCCATCTCGAGCTGAAGCCGGGTTCCCGGCGCGACCGTCGCCGCAGCGTAGCCGTACATCCTCAGGGCCCTGCGCCACGGCCCCGGCAGGGCGCCCTGCTCGGCGAGCCGCTGGGCGCCGGCTCCGAGGTCGAGCGCGAGCACGAAGGGGGCTCCGTCGCCCAGCTCGAAATAGGTCCCCGCCTCGATCGTTTCGACGCGCCGCGGGGCGAAGTAACCCGCGGTGGTCCCGTGCGCGTAGCCCATCCGGTGAACCTGGCCGGAGAGCTCGAACCGCCAGGAGAGCGGGACGGCCACGATGCCGCTGACCGCGGTCCGGGTGTTTCGCTCCGGTCCCGCCTGCACGCTCGCCGCGCGGCCGACGCCCCGGAGGCGGAACGGCCCCGCCGGCACCTCTCCACGGAACGCGACCTCGTTCCGGAGTACGTGATTGGCGACGAGCAGCGGCGACGCGTCCACCGGGGTGCGCTGCGCGGAGAGGTCGAGCGCGGGACCGCCCTCGGGCGCGCGCCAGCGGAGCCGGACCGAGCCGATCGGCGTGGTCAATCTCTGGAGCGGAGGCGCGATCCGGGTGAGCCGCACCGCGCCCGCCGAGGCGTCGAGCCGGACCGTGGAGTTGGGGCGGAGGGCCAGCGTCACCGCCGCGCGGTCCGCATGGGCCACGTCCACCGGGTCCGTCACCCGGACTCGCTCGGCCATGAGCCCGAGGCGTGCGCCGTCGCGCACGGCGACGTCGCCACGGAGACCGTATCGGGTCGTGTGATCGTCGTCGGAGTCGCGGCTCCCGCCGCCGGTTGGCTCGAAGGCGGGGGCGGCCTCGGCGCGCGCCTGGCGGAGCAGGTGCGCCGTCTCGGGCGCGGAATCGGCGCCGGCCATTTCGAGCGCGCGGGCCGCGGCGGCGGGCCGTCCGGCGCGGAGCCGCGCACGGCCCAGCTCGCGCAGCGCAACCAAGTCGCCGGGATGGCCGGCGAGCCACGCCTCGTACGCCGAGTCCGCCTGCTCGAGGCGGCCGGCGCGCGCCAGCACGCGGGCCCGCCCGATATTCCCGTCGCGCTCGCCGGGCGCCAGGCCGAGCGCTTCGTCGTATTCATGGAGCGCCTCCGCGTGTCGGCCCCGGCTGGAGAGCACGTCGCCCAGCGCCATGTAGCCCCATGGATCGCCCGGCTCGAGCGCGACGTAACGGCGGTAGAGCGCCAGCCGCTCCGCCGGCGCCCCGGTGAGCTGCGCCAGCCGGAAGGTGGCGTGCGAGTTCTCCGGATCGCGCGCGAGGACCGCGCGGTAGGCCTCGGTGGCCGCGGCGCGGTCGCCAACGGCGTAAATCGAATCGGCGCGCGCGACGGCGTGCGCCGCCGGGACGCCGGCCGCCGGCCGCCTCGCGCTGTCGGGGACCGTCTGCGCTGACGCGCTGCCGGAGGCGACCGCGGCGCCGAGCGCGCCGAGCAGGGCCGCGTGCCACCGGCTTCCGGCCGTCACGCGGCGTCCCGCCGCGGCACGGGGGCGGCGGGCGGCGCGATCACGGTCGCCGTGGACCGCCCGCTTCCCCGCCCGTGCACGACCAGCCGCGCGACCTCGACCGCGGCGAGGATGGTCACCAGGGTGACGACCGCGAGCAGCAGCGAAACGGTCCGGATCAGGCTCGGCGGCGCCGCGACGGCGCGCGCGACTCCGATCGCGGCGAGGGCGCGGGTGAGCGGCCGGCCGAGCAGAACGCCGACGCCCCAGCCGGTGATCCACACCGCGGCCATCACGCCGGCGGCCATGAGCACTAGCGCCCAGGCCCCGAGCGCAGATTCGCCCGCGCGTCCCTTGCGCCGCGCCCGCCAGGCGCGGAACGGCGTACCGAGAGCGGTGAACACGTAGAAGAGCCCGCCGACGCCGGTTCCGGGAAGTCCCGCGATCATCTCAGTGTCCCTTCTCGTACACCAGGAGCGACCGGCCCAGGAAGAGCTCGCTCCAGGCGGCCCGGAGGAAGAAGAAGCCGTTGACGGTGCGGAGGACGAAGAAGGCCGGCATGCTCGTGAGGGCGCGGCCCACCTCGCGCCGCGCCGCGGCGCCCGCGAGCACCGGCACCAGCACCGCGGGCACGTCGATCACATAGCCGAGCAGGAGCCACGGGCTCCGGAGCAGGAGGGCGAGCACCGGCAGCACAAAGAGATAGAGCGCCGAGGCGATCAGCGCGTCCCAGAATGCCACCGCGACGGCGGAGCGGAGATACGGCACCTGGAGCAGCCCGCGCCGGTGGAGCCGCACGTTCTGCACGAACCCGTGGGACCAGCGGCGAAGCTGCATCGCGAGGAACCTGAAGGTCCGCGGCTCGATCGGATAGCAGACCGCCTCGGGCACGAAGCGCACTTCCCGCCCCTGCTGATAGAGGGACCAGGTGAGGTCCATGTCTTCGGCCATCGTCCGGTTCGACCAGCCCCCCATCGCGCGGAGCACGTCGGTGCGGTACATCGAGTAGCAGCCGGAGGAGATGAGCGGCTTGCCGTAGACCTCCTGCACCCGCTTGTAGAACGTGAAGGCGAACAGATACTCGATGTAGCGGCCCCGCTCCCAGATGGTCTCCACCCGTCGCGGAACCACGAACCCGCACGCCGCCGCCGTCTCCGGCCGATCGAACGCCGGGAGCAGCCGCTCGATCGCGTCGGACGCCAGCACCGTGTCCGCGTCGAGTGCCATGACGAGGGGGGTCGTCACCCGGCCGAGGGCGAAGGTCTGCGCCCCGGCCTTGGAGCCGGTGTTCCGCTCCGGACGGAGCACGGTCACGCCGAGCCGGCGCGCCACCTCGCCGGTGCCGTCGGTGGAGCAGTCGTCCACCACGAGGATCTCGCGCGGGCGCACGGTCTGGGCCTCGAGGCTCCGGATCGTATCCGCGAGCGACTCGGCCTCGTTGAAGGCCGGGACGATGACCGTAAGCGGTGCCGATGTAGGCGACATCACCATGCCATCAGGTCCGGGTCTGGAGAGGCCTGCGCGGGGAGCGCCGCGCCACGAGAGTAGAGACGATACGGCGAGGAGGAGGAAGCACGCCACGTGCCGGGCCTGGATGCCCGGCGCTATCGCGCGCCGGGCAAGTTGTTGCACGGTTTCCCGCGGGGGGAGCCCTGAAAACGCGAGAAGGAGGAATCCGGTGTTCGGCAATCGGCCACCAGTGGCAGACCGATAGTCATCAGCCTTTCACCGGCGGCTAATACTTGACAGCCAGGTTCCGGTCCCACCCCACCGGCGCGATCACCACCCGCACCGTGGGCCGCGGCGTGCCGGCGAGCAGCTCCACCGCGGTGTGATACCCCGCGCGCTGGCGCGCGAGGAGCCGGGTGCCCGGCCCGCCGCGGAACCGCGCCGCACTCGCCGCGTCATCCCACACCGTGTACCAGACCAGCGCCGGCCCCTGCGGAGTCCGATAGACCCGGAACCGGTCGCCGCCCCAGCCGATCGGTGTGCTGGTGAGCACCTCGCCACCGCCGCGGAGCACCGTGGCGAGCAGCTGGATGTCGAGCTCGCCCAGGGTGTCCTCGTAGAGCACGTCGCTGGTCGAATCGGTGAAGCGCACCGGCACCGGCTGGTCGCCGGCCGCGAGGCGCTCGGGGTGCAGGATCTGCTCGGTGGAACGGGGCAGCTCGGCGACCGTCGGGAGCGGATGGCCCGGGTGCGCCGAGTCCCACCAGCGCATGAACTCGGCCCCTCCGAGGTAGGGGAACAGGGCCTCCTCCCGAAGCGCGAGGGGTGCCTTGGAGATCACCGGCATCGAGGCGGACTGCTGCCGCGCCATCTCGCGGGCCATTTCCCAGAATCCCGGCTGATTGACGAGGTCCTTCTGGGGCGACAGGACCACGATCATGGCGATGGTCGCCTGGCCCTCGAGCACCGCGTGCCCGGCCGCCTGCTGGTCGGCGTCGTCGCGGCGCTTCAACATCTCCTCGAGCGGCAGATAGTCATGCTGCAGCGCGTGGACCAGCTCGTGCGCCAGCACGAGGCGGAGCTGGACCGCATCAACCCCCTGAACGCCGTAGAGGGTGCGCGACTGCGGATCGTAGAAGCCGGCCACCTGCTCGGTCAGGAACTCGAGCAGGAACGCTCGCAGGTCGAGCGTGTCGGGGATCATGCCGAGCAGGCGATACACCCCCTCGATGCCTTCCTGCCGCGCCGGCGGGTACTCCTCGCCGACCTTGTCCATCAGGTAGGTGCGCACTTCGTTCCGGGTCTTCAGGGCCGACCGGGTGGGGCCCTTGAATCGCAGCCCGACCGCGCGCTCCACCACCGGCCGGAGGCTGTCCACCAGGCGGGAGAGCGCCGGGTCCTGCGCCAGCCCCGGCGGAACCCCGCGGCAGCCGAGCCCGAGGAGCAGCACGAACCCGAATGCGCGCGACCTCATCCGACCCCCACGAAGCGGCGGTACCATGCGATCAGCGCGGGACCGACCAGGTAGGTGATCCCGGCGCCGAGCGCGAGAAACACTCCGAACGGGACCAGCTTCTTCCGGCCCAGCAGGGTGAGCGGGAGGAAGATCGCGGTGCCCGCGAGCGCACCGAGGAAGATGGTGAGCAGCACCCCCTCCCACCCGACGAAGGCGCCGACCATCGCCATCATCTTGATGTCGCCCCCGCCCATCGCCTCTTCCTTGAAGGCCCACGTCCCCAGCGTGCCGACCAGCCAGAGGATCGCGAAGCCGGCGGCGGCGCCGATGACAGCGAGCAGGACCGAGTGGATCCCGCCCGCTGCGCTCAGGAGCAGCCCGATGGCGAGCCCACCCCAGGTGAACTCGTTGGGGATGATGTATTTGCTCGCGTCGGTGAGCGCGATGCCGAGGAGCAGCGTGCCGAAGAGCGCGCCCTTGAGCGCCAGGACGCCGAGGCCGTAGCGCGCCGCCATCCAGGCCCAGAGCAGCGCCACCGCCAGCTCCACCAGCGGGTACACAGCGCTGATCGGCTCCCCGCAATGGCGGCACCGGCCGCGGAGCAGGAGCCAGGAGACGATCGGGATGTTGTCGTGCCAGGCGATCGCGGCGCCGCAGCGAGGACAGCTCGAACGGGGGCGGACGACCGACTGCTTGGGCTCCGCCCCCCAGCGCAGGATGCAGACGTTGAGAAAGCTCCCGATGAGCGCACCGAAGAGCCCACCGACGGCCGCCGCCAGCAGCGTTTCACTCACGCGTCGCCTCGTAGAGCAGGATACCCGCCGCGATGCCCACGTTGAGCGACTCGGCCCCGGCTCGGAGCGGGATCCCGATCCGGCCGTGGGCCCACTCGGCCAGCGCGGGCCGCACCCCGGCCCCTTCGTTGCCGACCACGAGGGCTATGGCGGAGCCGCGCCACCCGCCGGGAGGCGATCCGTCCGCCACGGCGATCAGCACCTGCACATTGCGTTCCTCCGCCCAGCGCCGGAGCTCGGCCTCCTCCACCGGCAGGGCCGGCAGCCGGAAGCAGGCACCCATCGTGGCGCGCAGGGTCTTCGGGTTGGTGAGCTCCGCGGTGCCCGGGAGCCCGAGAACGCCCGCGGCGCCGAGCCCGAAGGCGGTGCGCACCATCGTGCCGACATTGCCGGGATCCTGGACGCCGTCGAGCACCAGCGCTGGTGCGCGCGGTCCCGGCCGCACCTGGTCGAGCCGCCACCGGGGCGGCTCCACCACCGCGAGCACGCCCTGGGGATGGTCGGTCGCGGCGAGCTCCTCGAACGCCCGCTCGGTCACCGGCTCCACCCGGTGGCCAGCGCGGGTGAGACCGGCCTTGAGCGCTCGGCCCCGGGGAGTAGCTTCCAGCGCGGGGCTCGCAAGGACCTGGCGGATCGCGACCCCCGCGGCCAGCGCCTCCTCCACCAGCCGCACCCCCTCGGCGAGGGCGAGGCCCCGCCGCTCCCGCCCCCGGCGGAGCCGGAGACCACGCACCAGGGTGTGCAGCGAGCGACTCGTCAATGCAGATCGCCCTCACGATCGCGGGCTCCGACTCCGGCGGCGGGGCCGGGATCCAGGCCGACCTCAAGACCTTTCAGCGCTTCGGTGTCTTCGGCACTTCGGCGATCACCGCCGTCACCGCGCAGAATACCCGGGGCGTGCGCGCGGTGCATCCGGTGCCGGTCGAGATACTCCTGGCCCAGCTCGCCGCGCTGGCCGAGGATCTCCCGGCCGCCGCGCTCAAGACCGGCATGCTCGCGACGGCCGCGCTGGCCACCGTGGCCGCCGAAGCGCTCGCGGCCCGCGCGTCCGTCCCCTACGTGCTCGACCCGGTCATTGTCGCGACCTCGGGCGACCGGCTCCTCGACCCCGAGGGCGCGCGAGTGGTGCGCGACCGGCTGGTTCCGCTCGCCGCCCTGGTGACCCCGAATCTCGCCGAAGCCGCGATCCTCGCCGGCATTCCGGTCGTAGACGAGTCCTCGATGGAGCGGGCCGGCCAGCGGCTTCTCGCGGCGGGCGCGGGGGCCGCGCTGGTCAAGGGCGGCCACCTCGCGAGCGGGACCCTGGTGGACATCCTGGTGACGCCCGGCGGGGTCCGGCGCTTCGAGCACCCGCGCGTCGCCACGAAGTCCACCCATGGCACCGGCTGCACCCTCTCCGCCGCGATCACTGCGGGTCTCGCCCTCGGCCGGCCGTTGCCGGCGGCCGTGGCCGACGCCGTCGCCTACGTCCAGCGCGCCATCGCCGCGGCACCGGGCCTGGGCGGCGGCCGCGGCCCGCTCGACCACAACGCCTAGAGCGACTCGATCACCCCGACGACCAGCCGGGCGAGCTCGCCTCCCGCCTTCCCGGCGATGTCCATCACGTCGGCGTGGGAGAGCGGCACCGGGCTGATCCCCGCGCCCGGGTTGGTGACCAGGGAGAAGCCCAGACAGCGCAGGCCCAGCGCCCGGGCCGCGATCACTTCCACCACCGTGCTCATCCCGACCGCGTCGGCGCCGAGCCGCTCCAGCATCCGCACCTCGGACGGGGTCTCGTAGCTCGGGCCGAGGAGCCCGGCGTACACCCCCTCCTCGAGCGTGATGCCGAGCCGGCGGGCCGCCGCGCGGGCGGCCCCGCGGTACGCCGGGTCGTACGCGGCGGTCATGTCGGGGAAGCGCTCTTCCCCGCTCCGCTGGTGCCCCACCAGCGGGTTCCGCCCGGTGAGATTCAGATGGTCCGCGATCAGCATGATGGCGCCGTGGCCGTAGCTTCGGCGGATGCCGCCGGCCGCGTTGGTCACGATGAGGGTTCGGATCCCCAGCGCGGCGAAGACCCGCACCGGGAGCGCGGCCGCGTCGGCGCTGTAGCCCTCGTACATGTGGAAGCGGCCGCTCTGCGCCAGCACGGTCTTCCCGCCCAACCCGCCGATGACCAGCTCCCCCTTGTGGCCCTCCACCCTCGGGACGTGGAAGCCCGGGATCTCGCCGTAGGGAATCCGGACGGCGCCGGCGATCTGGTCGGCGAGGCCTCCGAGCCCGGAGCCCAGCACCACGGCGAGCCACGGCTCGCGGCCGTGGAGCCGTGCGGCAATGGCGTCGCGGGCATCCCCGACGTCCGCGCTCACAGCAGGATCCCCGCGATGGTGGCCGACATGTAATTGGCCAGCGTCCCGGCGAGCATCGCCCGGAGGCCGAGCTTGGCGAGGTCGCCCTTGCGGGTGGGGGCGAGCGCGCCGATGCCGCCGATCTGGATCCCCACCGAGCTGAAGTTGGCGAAGCCCGCCAGCGCGAACGAGGCGATCGTGAAGGAGCGGGGATCCAGGCTCGCCTTGAGGGGCCCGAGCTGCGAGAACGCGACGAACTCGTTGAGCACGGCGCGGGTCCCGAGCAGCGAGCCGATCGTCCCGCTGTCGTGCCAGGGAACGCCCATCGCCCACGCGATCGGCCGCCCGGCCCAGGCCAGCACCGTCTGGAGGTCGCCGGGGAACCATGCGATCCGCCCGTGGATCGCGCCCATGGCGCCGTTCAAGAGCGCCACCAGCGCGATGAACGAGACCAGCATCGCGATCACGTTGAGCATCAGGTGGAGCCCCTCGGTGGTGCCCCGCGCCGCCGCGTCGATCACGTTGACGTCGGTTTTCGGGATGTCGAGCTTGACGTTGCCGAAGGTCTCCGGCTTTTCCGTCTCCGGCTGGAAGAGCTTCGACATCATGATGGTGCCCGGCGCCGTCATGATGACCGCGGTGAGCAGGTGCCGGGCCTCGATCCCGAAGGCGATGTAGGCCGCCATGATCGAGCCCGAGATGTGCGCCATCCCCGCGGTCATCACCGTCATGAGCTCGGACATCGTCATTTTCGGCAGGAAGGGACGGATGGTGAGCGGCGCCTCGGTCTGCCCCATGAAGATGGAGGCCGCCACGTTGAGGCTCTCGGCGCCGCTCGCCCGCATCACCCTGGCCATCACCACGGCAAACGCCCGCACCACCAGCTGCATCACGCCGAGGTAGTACATGATGGCGAAGAGCGCGGAGACGAAGATGATCGCCGGCAGGATCTGGAAGGCGAAGATGACGCCGAGACTCGAGTTGGGCTTGCCGAGCTCGCCGAACACGAACGAGGAGCCGATGTAGGAGTAGTGGAGCACCGCGGTGACGAAATCGCCCAGGCGGCGGAAGAGCTCCCGCCCGAACGGCACCCGGAGCACGAAGATCGCGAACGCCACCTGGAGTCCGAGACCCCAGGCGACCGTCTGCCACCGGATCGCCTTCCGGTTGGCGGAGAAGGCGTAGCCGATGGCCAGGATCAGCGCCATGCCCAGGAGCCCGGTGAGCCGGCTCGAGAGCGGAGTGCCGCCCGCGCGCGGCTCCGGCGCCGTGAACGGACTCGCGGCGGGCGGGCCGGGCGGCTGGGCCGGCGCGGCCGCGGCGCGGGTCGTGTCCTGCGGCGCCGCAGCGGGGCGCGCCTGCCCGGCCACGAACCCGACTCCGCGCCAGAAGATCGCGGGCACGGTCGCGGTCGCCGCCACCGCCAGCGCGGAGAGCAGCACGGCGAGGACAACCCGCCGGGACTTCGGTTGCGGCGAGGCGTTCCGGGGCTCGGTCATGCCGGATCCGGGTGGAGGGGAGCCGCCCCGCCTCAGGCGAGGGCGGCCAGCTCGTCCTTCACCCGGGCCACCAGCGCGTGCCGCTCGGGCCAGGGCAGGAATGCCGCGGCGAAGCCGTCGAGGATCATCCGCTCGATCTCCTTCCGATCGAAGCCGAGACTCCGGTGGGCCAGCCAGTACTCGTCGGTGAGCTTCACCCCGCTCATCAGCCAGCTGTCGGTACAGAGCGTCACGGCGAGCTCCGCGTCGAAGTACCGGCGGACCGGGTGCTCCTCCGGCCGGGGCACCGCGCGGGTCTGCACGTTGCTCGTGATGTTGATCTCCAGCAGGATCCGCCGGTCGCGGACGAAGTCCTGGAGCGCCGGGTTCTCGCGGAGCCGGGTCCCGTGGCCGATCCGCATCGCGTGACAGCGCCGGATCGCCTCCGAGACGGAGGCGGGGCCGTAGGCCTCTCCCGCGTGCACGGTGATCCCCAGATTCCCGGCGAGGGCGGTGTCGAACGCCGCGGCGTGCACGCCGGGGGGGAAACCGGCCTCGCCGCCCGCCAGATCGAACGCCACCACGCCGAGCGGCCGGCTGCGCACCGAGAGCTCGGCGATCTCGATGGACCGGTCCGGCGGGTAGTGCCGTAGCGAGCAGTTGATGATCCGGGTCGTGGCGCCGAAGTCCCGCTCCCCGCGCCGGAAGCCCCGCGATTCCGCGGCGACGACCTCTTCCATCGTCAGGCCCTGATGGGTCGAGAGGTGGGGACAGTAGCGGACTTCGAGGTAACGGACGTTGTCGCTCGCGGCGTCCTCCACCATCTCGTAGGCCACCCGCTCGATCGCTTCGGGCGTCTGGAGCAGGGCCACGGTGATGTCGAAGCGCTTGAGGTAGTCCTCCAGGTTCCGGGCGTCGTCCACCAGCATGAATCGCCGGAGCGCCTCGGGGTCGCTCGCCGGAAGGCTCACCTTCGCCCCGCGGGCGAGGTCGAGCATCGTCTCGGGGCGCAGGCTCCCGTCGAGGTGGACGTGCAGCTCCGCCTTGGGCAGCCGGGCGATCAGCTCACGGGTCAGCATCGGCCTCCTCACGCGGCCCGGCACGGCGCGCGCTCACCACGACCCGCACGATCGCCCCCGCGTGAACCGCCTCGCCCGGGGAGAGCCGGATCCCCCGCCCGTCGGTGAGGTAGGCCGCCCCGGTTCTGATCCGCTCGGCCAGCTCCGGATCGAGGGCCAGCACCACCCCCTCGGCCGTCGTCCCGAGCGGCACCCGGACCGCCCGGGTGGCCAGGATGCGCAACGACGAGCTCTTCCTGCTCGTCGCGCTCGCCGTCGCGCTGGGGACCGCGGCGCTCACGCAGGCCGCGGGGCTGTCGCTGGCGCTCGGGGCGTTCCTGGCGGGCCTGCTCATCA
>DASYRI010000141.1:0-3441 GCA_036004545.1 Gemmatimonadales bacterium | reverse complement strand
TCGGGGAAGCCGACGTACCGCACCGCGCCGCCCGGCCGCTCGGTCACCCGGATCTTCACCAGCCCCCCCTCGCGCTCCCAGGCCGTCCAGTAACCCGCGAAGGTGTCTATCCCCTCGATCATCACCGCGTCGCGGTGGGGAATGAGCTCGGTCCAGCCCGAAGGCTCCAGCCGGTCCCGGCCGGCCCGCACCACCCGGAAGTTGGGGCCGGTGTCGTTGACCCGCAGCAGCCACCCGTCGTCGCCTCCCAGGTCGTCGGCCTCGAGCTCCCGCTCGGCGATCCGCTCCGCGAGCAGGTGGAACGGATCGCCCGGGGCAAAGGCGGAGAGGCAGCGGATCTCCGAGGTGGTGTGGCTCTCGCTCTGGAGCAGGAGGAAGCGGCGGCTCCGGGTGCGCTCCACGCCCACCCGGAAGCGCTCGTCCGCCTCCTCGTACACCAGGGCCCGCCCGCCGCCCAGCTGGTGGCGCCAGACCTGGTAGAACCGTTTAGCGCTGTCCTCGACGGTGTGGAAGAAGGTGCGGTTGTCCGCCGCCCACGCCACCGAGCCCGCCCGCTCGATCGGCCCGGCCACCACGGCGCCGGTCTCCAGGTCCTTCACCACCAGGCTGAACTCGCGGTACCCGGTGACGTCGCTCGAGTAGGCCAGGAGCCGCCCGTCGTCGCTCACCGCGAACGCGCCCAGCGCCATGAACGGATGCCCCTCCGCCATGCGGTTCAGGTCGAGCAGGATTTCCTCGGGCGCCTCGAGCGAGCCGCGCCGGCGGCAGTGGATCGGGTACTGCTCCCCCTCCTCGGTGCGGCTGTAGTACCAGAACTCTCCGTCCCGGAAGGGGACCGAGACGTCGGTCTGCTTGATCCGGCCGAGCATTTCCCGGTAGAGGGTCTCCTGCAGCTCGCGGGTCGGGGCGAGCACCGCCTCGGCGTAGGCGTTCTCCTCCTCGAGGCAGGCCCGCACGGCGGGGTCGTCGCGCTCCCGGAGCCAGAAGTAGTCGTCCACCAGCCGCTCCCCGTGCAGCTCCACGAGACGGGGGCGGCGGGGGGCGACCGGCGGGGCGAGCGGGGTGGAAACGGGGGTGGCGACCATGGTCCGAAGCGTCCTCCGGGGCGGGAGCGGGGGACGAAGCCTACTCGGGCCAGGCCGCCTCGAAAAGCGCCGGCAGGACGACCCCGGCCGGACCGAGGAGGGGATGAATTCCGGGCCCGGTCCGCTGGCCCTCGGCGGTCGGGTTGACGACCACGACGGTGGCGCCGCGGTCCGCGGCGGTCCAGGGGAGCGACGCGGCGGGCTCCACCACGTTGGAGGTGCCCACCGAGAGAAAGAGATCGCAGCCTTCGGCGGCCTCCCGGGCCCGGCGGAGCAGGTCGCCGGGGAGCATCTCGCCGAACCAGACGACGTCGGGCCGGAGCAGCCCGCCGCAGCGCGGGCAGGCCGGCACGGCCTCGGTGTCGGCCCACTCCTCGACCGGCAGGTCCTCGTCGAAGCACTTGACCCGGGTGATGTTGCCGTGGAGCTCGACCACGTCCCGGCTCCCGGCCCGCTGGTGCAGCCCGTCCACGTTCTGGGTGACGAGGGTGAGCCCGGGCACCCGGCGCGCCAGCCCGGCGAGCGCGTGATGTCCCGGGTTAGGCTCCACCGCCCGGAGCTGCTGCCGCCGGGTCCGGTACCAGCGCCACACCAAGTCGGGATCGCGGGCGAACGCGAACGGCGTCGCCAGGTCCTCGGGCCGGTACCGGGCCCAGAGGCCGGTCAGCGCGTCGCGGAAGGTGGGGATGCCGCTCTCGGCCGAGATCCCGGCGCCGGTGAGGACGGCGACGCAGCGCGCGGCGCGGAGGGGGGCGAGAAGCGCGTCCGGGAAGCAGAGGGGCATGGGGGGAGAAGCGTGCATCCTTGTCGGGCAGCGGTCAACCGCAGGGGCGCGGTGACCGGAAATCGGTTCACGGGGTAATGGCACCGGCTCCGGCGGGGCGCCCGAGGCGCGGGATTCACCGCCGGCGGGAGTGGGGCATCGCCGCGAGCCGGGAGACCGCCTCCCGGAGCAGGTCCAGAGTCTTGCAGAAGGCGAAGCGGGTATAGCGGGTCCCGTCCTCGGGCCGGCTGAAGAAGCTGGTGCCCGGCACCGTCGCGACCCCGCCTTCCACGGTGAGCCAGCGGGCGAACTCGGGCGCGGGCAGATCGCTCAGTCCGGAAAAGTCGGCCAGGACGTAGTAGGCCCCCTCGGGCGCCACGCTCTTGAATCCGGCGCCGTCGAGCGCGTCCATCAGCAGGTCGCGCCGGGCGCGGTACTCGCCGGCCAGCCCGTCGTAGTAGTCGCGGCCCAGCGTCTCCATCGCCACTGCGAGCCCCTCCTGGAGCGGCGCCGGCGCCCCCACGGTCAGGAAGTCGTGGACCTTCCGGATCGCGTCGGTGATCGCGGCCGGCGCCACGATGGTGCCGATCCGCCAGCCGGTGATGCTGAACGTCTTGGACGCGCCCGAGATGGTGATGGTCCGCTCCCGCATCCCGGGGAGCGTGGCGATCGGGATGTGGGTCCCCTGGTAGAGGATGTGCTCGTAGATCTCGTCGGTCACCGCCCAGGTATCGTGCCGCCGGCAGAGCTCGGCGATGCCGAGCAGCTCGGCGCGGGTTAGCACGCGGCCGGAGGGGTTGCCCGGCGTGTTGATCACGATGGCGCGGGTCTTCCGCGAGCACACCGCCTCGAGCCGGTCCAGGTCCAGCGGCTCGCCGGGAAGCAGCGGGATGAACACCGGCCTGGCGTCGCAGAGGATCGCGTCGGGGCCGTAGTTCTCGTAGAACGGCTCGAAGACGATGACTTCCTCGCCCGGGTCCACCACGGCGAGCAGGGTCGCCGCCATCGCCTCGGTGGCCCCGCAGGTGACGGTGAGCTCGGTCTCCGGATTCACCTCCATGCCGTACCACTCCCGGTACTTCCGCGCGACGGCGTCGCGGAGCCGCTTGGCGCCCCAGGTGATGGCGTACTGATTGATGTCGGCGCGGATGGCGGCCGCCGCCGCCTCCTTGAGCAGCTCCGGCGCGGGGAAGTTGGGAAAGCCCTGGGCCAGGTTGATGGCGCCGTGCTCGGTGGCGAGGCGGGTCATCCCGCGGATGACCGACTCGGTGAACGGGTGGGTGCGGCGGGCGGTGCGCATGGGACGGCGCCGGGTTTCGACTCCCCGAACATAACGCCGCAACCGCGCGTCGCCCTCCGCGCGACCGGGTCGTCACGCGTCCGCCGGCGCCGCTTCGCCCGAAACCGGCCCCCCTCCCGCCCCGTAGGCTGCTTCACCCATGCCGAGCCACCTCCTCGCCCTCGCCCTGCTCCAGGCGCCCCTCGCTCCCCCGGGCCCCCAGGCCTCCACGATTCCCCCGGACAGTTACGCCGACTCGGCCACCGCCACCCTGGTGGCCCGGGCCCGCGGCGCGCGGGAGCGGAACGAGCGCC
>DASYRI010000140.1:0-3923 GCA_036004545.1 Gemmatimonadales bacterium | reverse complement strand
GCTCGTGCACGAACGCCACCCGCTCGGCCAGCGCCGCCAGGTCCTCCACCACCGAGGCCTGCGCGATCCCGGCCGAGGCGTCGGCGGCGAGCGGCTTGACGATCAGCGGGAAGCGGAGCTCGGGGGCGGCCTCGACCGGGTCGGCGGTCCGCCAGGTCGTGAACCCCGGCACCTGGATGCCGTGGTAGGCCAGGATCTTCTTGCTCATCGCCTTGTCGCGGGAGACCAGCAGCGCGAGCGGAGGGGAGCCGGTGTAGCGGTAGCCGCCGGCCTCCAGCAGGGCGGGGAAGAGGTAGTCGAGCCGCTCGTCGTTCCGGAACGACTCGACGCAGTTCATCACCAGGTCGGGCTTCCACTCCCCGCAGCGGTCCAGCATCTCCCGCGGCTCGTCGTGGATCCCCACCAGGAGCGCCTCGTGGCCGTTGGCCTCCAGCGCCCGGCCCACCTGGTACTCCATCTCCGGCTCGTGCCCGGCCTCGCCGCTCAGCTCGGCGGCCATCTGCTTGTGGTGGTCTTCGGGGGTCCAGCGGGCGTACGGGGTATCGAAGACGACGGCAATCCTCACGCCGGCCAACCCACCGGCCGCTCGGCGGTGAGCAGCGTGAGCTGCGGGCCGCCCACCCGGGGGGAGAGCAGGATCCCGCTCTGGACCTGGAGCTCGGAAGGCTCGGCCCCGGGGGTCACGCCCTGCCAGAGCATGATCCGGTTGACCGGGAGCGGCTCCCCCCAGGGGGCGGGCGGCTCGCCCGGGACGATCACGTCCTCCTCGTCCGCGGCGCCTAAGACCACGGGATTGACGCCCTCGAGCAGGGTGGGCATCCGCTTGAGGCTCTCCAGCATGATCACGCTGAGCGGCAGGCTCTCCCCTGCCAGGGTGATCACCCCGAACCCCTGCTCTCCGGCCCGGCGCCTGGGGTGGATGAAGCAGGCCCAGCTGCAGGGGAACGGGGTCGAGGTGCGCATCAGGACGCTGCGGAGGTGGTCGCGCACGACCATGACCATCCCGTCGGGGCCGGTGGAGCGGCGATTCCGGGATGGCAAGGGATCGTTCATGGGCGATTCCGGGCGTGGCGACCTCGGGAATGAATGTAGGGACTGGCCCCGCGGCGCGACAGGGCCGGCGCCGCGGAAGGCGCGCGGGCGGGCGAGGCGGATCGGGGCTAGGTTCCGCCCGATGAATTCCCCGCCCGGCGCCCGCTTCGCCATCATCGTCCTGACGGCGATGAACCTCCTCAATTACATAGACCGCTACGTGCCGAGCGCGGTGAAGGACCTGTTCAAGAAGGACCTCCACTTCAGCGACGTGCAGACCAGCCTCCCGCTCACCGCGTTCGTAATCGTGTACATGCTCACCAGCCCGCTGTTCGGGACCCTCGCCGACCGGATGTCCCGCAAGGTGCTGATCGCGCTGGGGGTGGCGCTCTGGTCCCTCGCCACCGCCGGCGCGGCCCTCGCCACCGGCTTCGTGAGCTTCATGGTGGCCCGCGCGCTGGTCGGCGTGGGCGAGGCGGCCTACGCCACGATCGCCCCTTCCCTCATCAGCGACTACTTCCCGCCCGAGCGGCGGAACCGGATCCTCACCTACTTCTACGTGGCGATCCCGGTGGGCGCCGCGCTGGGATTCACCCTGGGCGGCGTGGTGGGCAACGCCTACGGCTGGCGGGCCGCGTTCCTGGTCTGCGGTCTTCCCGGGCTCCTCGCCGCGGGGCTCGCCCTCGCGATCCGGGAGCCCGGGCGGGGGACGCTCGATCCGGTCGCCCCGGACGCGGTGCCCGGCTGGCCCGAGGCGCTCCGCCGGCTCCGGACCACAGCGCCCTACGTCATCGCGGTGGCGGGCTACGTGGCGGTGACCTGGGCAGGGGGCGGGATGGCGGACTGGTTCCCCACCTTCCTCTCCCGGTTCCGGGGGATGAGCGTCGCGGAGGCGGGGAGCCTCACCGGCACCGCGACGGTGCTGGGCGGGCTGGCGGGGACGCTGACGGGGGGACTGGTCGCCGACCGGCTCAAGGGCCGGACCCGGTCGCCCTACCTGGCGCTCAGCGCGAGCTCGATGGTTCCGGCGGCGGGCTTCGCCGTGGTGGCGCTCACCGCGCACGGCCGGCTCGCGATCGGGGTCGCGATCGTGCTCGCCAACTTCTTCCTCTGGTGCTACAACGGACCGATCAACGCGATCATCGTGAACTCGGTCCCCGCGGCGATGCGGGCCCGCGCGGTGAGCATCTCCATCCTCTCCATCCACCTCCTGGGCGACGCGATCAGCCCCACCATGATCGGCGCGATCTCCGACCGGACCGGCAATTTGATGAACGGGGTGGCGCTCATTCCGGTGATGATGCTGGTGGGCGCGGGGATCTGGGGGTTCGGGTGGAGGCGGGGGGCGGGATAAGACGCAAGGACGCAAGGAGGCAAAAACGCAAGGTGGTTGACCCTTAACCGTGCTTTGCGTCGTTGGGTCCTTGCGTCCCTGCGACCTTGCATCCGTAATACAATTGTCTTACAATTCCGGCATGGATGAGCAGCTCAGCCTTCGCCTGCCCGCGGACCTCGCGCGGGCGCTCCGCCGAGCGGCCCGGGAGCGCGGGGTGGCGCGGTCGCTCCTGGTGCGCGAGGCCCTCCAGGCCTACTTCGCCGCCGGGGCGCCGCCCGATCCCGAGGCCGCGTGGCAGCGTTTCGCCGTCCTGGCCGGGTCGGTGCGGCTCACCCCGGCGGGAGCGGAGCGCGACGCGCTGGCCCGACGGATCCGCGACCACAACTGGCGCGGTTGAGCGGTGGCGCCTGGGCGGGACGTGCTGCTCGACACCGGGCCGCTCGTCGCCGTCCTGGACCGGGACGACCCCTGGCACGACGCCTGTGTCGAGCGGATGGCCGCCTGCCTGGCCCGCTGCCTCACCTCAGAGGCGGTGGTTTGCGAGGCGTGCCACCTGGTGGGGCGAGGCGGCGGGAGGGGCGAGCTGCCGCTCGAAGCGCTGCTTGCGGCCGGCATCCCGATCCTCGGATTGGAACCGCCGGGCCACCGGCAAGCGGCGGCGCTCATGGCCCGCTACCGCAATCTTCCCATGGATTACGCCGACGCCAGCCTCGTGGTGCTGGCGGATGCGCTCGACATCCCAACCGTCTTCACGCTCGACCGGCGCGGGTTCGGCGCGTATCGCCGGCTGAAGGGCAGCGCGCTCGTGCTCGTGCCGCTTCCAAGAAGACCGAAGTAGCGGAGGGCACCGCCTTCTTCACCCCATCCGCGCCTCCGCAAAAAGCTCCTCCACCGCCAGCCGCATCTCCGGCGCCGCCTGGCCGAGCCGCCAGGTGAGCACGCCGGTGACGATCGCGGGGCGGTCGTCTCCGGGATGCCACACCTCCACCAGCCTGGCATCGTCGTCCACGATCCAATACGTCCCCACGCCGTGCCGCTGGTAGGTGGGACGTTTCACCACCCGGTCCCCGCGTGCGGTCGAGGGAGACGACACTTCGGCCGCCAGGGCGAGCCGTTCGACGTCCACCCAGTCGCGGAACTCCTGTCCCGGTTCGATCACGAACACATCGGGCTGGACCAGGTCCTCGGCTACGTCGGGGGGGACGCCCCAGGTGATATCCGCGGGGGAAGTCAGGAGGCAGTCGGCAAGGCGGAGGGGCCGGAGATAATCCAACAGCGCGACCATCAAGCGGGTCACGATGAGCTGGTGCCGGTCGCGGGGGGCGGGGCTCACCAGCAGCTCTCCCGCCACCACCTCGTAGCGGTTCCCGTCGGGCGGGAACTCGAGCACTTCGGCCACGGAATAGCGGCGGGCTTCGGGGACGACGGGCATGGCCATAGGATAGGGCCTCGGCGGGGAAGGGGGCAAGCGAGCGGCATGCCCCCAGGATGGAGGCCCCGGGCGGAATGTGCGTAACCGGATTACCGCGTGGAAGGGACGCAACGACGCAAGTGG
>DASYRI010000139.1:0-16728 GCA_036004545.1 Gemmatimonadales bacterium | reverse complement strand
ACCTCGAAGGCTGGGTGGGTGGGCTCACGGCCGACTTCGGTACGCCCAACTTCCGCCAAGGGCCCGGAATGGAGGCCAGCTGGGAGTGGATTCGCCGGAGCCAGAAGCTCGTCGTCGCCGGGCGAAAGGAGAATGACCGGCTGACCGGCTCGGTCACCTTCACCGACGGACCGCTGCTCGATGGCCTCGGGCCCCCCAAGCTCAAAGGGCCGGACTCAACGTCCGGCCCTCCCGGCACGATCGGGAATCCGACTCGGCGCTACTTTCTGCGCCGTCCGGCGCCTCCGCCTCCCCCTCCGCCCCCGGCCTTCCGGGAGGAGCCCTTCTCCTTCCGGGGCGACTTGGCCTTCGACTTGGCGCGGTGCCCGTGCCTGGCAGCGGGCTTCTTCGGACGCTCGCGCTCCGCGGCGCGCTCCGCCCGCCGCTGGATGATCGCACGCGCCTCGGCAAGCACCCGTTCGCTCTCCTCGGCGGCCATCAGATTCCGGCGTACGGCGTACCGGAGCATCTCCTCCGCGTCCGCGAGATCGAACTCACGGACCCGGCAGGCGGCTCGAATCAGATTGACGATCGCGTCGGCGACAGGGCTCCGAAGGACCTGGGCGATCCCCGGAAGCACTTCCATCAGCGAGCTGATCTGGGTTCCCCCCAACTCGGTCACTGCAAGCTCCTCAAGGGGCGGTTTGCGAACGCCGGAACGTACAGGGGACCCCTGGGCGCGTCAAGAAACGCGACTGCCCGGGGCCGCTGCTGAATGGACAGCGAGTGGGTAGTTGTCAGTAGGTAATACGAATGAATACCGAAGAGTACCAGCCGTGGAGATCGCTGCGAACTCCGCTCGCGTCCGTGATGGACCCGGTGTCGTAACGGGCGAGCGGGGTGAGGAAGACCGACTCCGACACCTCGAACCGGAGGCCCAGTCCCGCCCCCAGCATCTTTCCTTCCCCCGCTTGAGGCTTTGACACCCGTCCGGCCACCATGGGCAGGAGGGCGAGCCGGGGTGCCACCGGCACCGAGAAGGCCATCTCCGCCGCGGTCAGATTCTCGCGATTGCCCACCGAGACCCCGGTCGTATCGCCGGCAGCCCGGTGGTAGCTCCACGCCGCGAGGGACAGGGTCCCGGGGCCCGCGGGCGCGACCAGGCCGGCCTCGATCAACCACCGCGGCCCCGGCCGATACTGTCCCCGCGCGGCGCCGCCGGTCGCCCCGACCTGATCGTCCCCGAAGGTGCTGTAGGTGAGGCCGAGGGAGAGGCGCGACGCGCCGACCAGGCCGTCGGCTCCGGCGCGGAGCCGCCCTTCCAGGCCCGGTTTGTAGACGATCGGTCCCGCCGAGTCCATGTAGGGGGTGAATTCACCGTTCATCCGAAGGCTGCCCGCCAGTCCGAGGCTCCACCGCCCGGACTGTATCGCTCCGGCCAGACCGCCGGTGACCGAAAAGCCGCTGGCGTATCCGGCGACCGGAAAGCCAAGAAATGTCGGCGAGACCGCGCCGATCACGTTGTAGTCCGTGGCCGAGGCGCCGCGCGGTCCGGTGGGGAGGTTGACCAGGACCGTTGCCACCACCGCATCGCGGCCGAAGACGTAGGACCCCCGGATGTCGGTGTCGGTGACGTGCGCCACGCTCTCGCTTCCGCCGGCCGCGTAGGTGAGGCGGGTGGACACCCATGCGCTGCCCAGCTGCACGGTAAATCGGCCGAGCGGCGCAGCAACCCCGACAGGAAGGGCGAGCTGGCGGAGCTGCCGCAGCGCCGGGTGACGCGGGAAGGTCAGGACCCGCGCTTCGCCCCCGGTGCCGAACTGGCCGCGATCGTCGAGGCGCTGAGCCGGGAGCGGTTTCACGCCCGGAAGGAGGCACAGCCCGATGAGAAGCCCGCGGAAGCCGGCGAGTCTCACGGGCGCGGAATGATCACGTGAATGAGCCCGATCAGGATGATCTTGACCGGGTCATCCTGCTTGAACGCCTCCGCCAGGCGGGACTTGAGCGTCTGGGTAGCGGCACCGGTGGACTGGATCAGCCGCGACGCCGAGCTCGGGGCCACACCCTCGAGTGCCGCCTGGAGGGCGGCCGTCTGCACGCCGGTCAGGGCGGCCGTCTGCACGGCGGACGCGGTTGCCCGCCCGCTTATGCCCCCCCTTGAGGGGCCTCCGGGCACTTCCTTCACGGCGTCCTTGACCGCTTCCTGGACGGCGTCGGCAAGGCGTTCCGGTGTCATGCCGCTCGCCTCTCCAAGGCTGGCGCTCCGCTCGGCGCGGTCCTCTGCGGCACGGAACCCCCGGTCGCGACGGGCGGCCTCCCGAAAGAGCCGGGCCGCCTCGAGGTAGTCCCCTCGGTCCTCCGCCTCAAGACCCCGGCTGAAGGCGAGGAAGGCCTGGAGATCGGCGGTCGGGCGTTCGGTGATGGCCCGGCGTTCCGCCGGGGAAAGCACGACGCCCATCCGGTCGAGCAACCCGAGGACGATGCTCTTCTCCATCGCGAACAGCTCGGCGAGCCGGTCCGCCGTGGTACCGGTTGCCTCGATCCGCGAGGTCTCGGTGCTCACGACGTTGGCGTCGAGCCGCAGGGCGGCGGGGTCGGTCTCCCGAATGGCCCCCTGCACCACCCGCGCGGCGCGGAGCAGATGCCCCGACCGCGCGGCCGTCGCCGGCTCGACCCGCCCTTCGCCCGCGAGCTTGAGCTCGTCCACGAGCGCCTGCACCCGCTCGCGCTCCAGCAGGATGAACCGGCTCACCTTGGAGAGATCGGTCACGATCAGGTAAGCGAGACCGGTCTCCAGCGGCTTCAAGCCGGGGTCCGCGCCGAGGTAGGCCCACGGCAGCACGGCGATCGTGTTGGGTAGCGGCGGCGTGTTCGCGAGGGCGCGCTCCTGCTCCACGGCGCGGCGCGCTTCCGCGGTAAGCCGCGTGCGGGTCAGCGCCATCACCCGCTGCTCCAGGTCGCGATGCTGCCGCTTCGGGGCTTTCAGCGCCGCCGCGCGGCGATAGGCCTCGAGCGCCGCCTCGGAGTCGCCGAGGCCCTCGTTCGCCAGGCCCAACTCGACCGCCGCACGGAAGTTGTTCGGGACGAGGGCAAGCACCGCCGCGAAGACGTCCCTGGCACGGGAGTATTCCTTCACCCGGTAGAAGGCGGTCCCGATGTCGATGAGGACGTCCGGATCTCTGGGGTGCTGGGCCCGGCGAGCTTCGAGCGCGGCGATGTCAGCCGGCGTTGCCGCCTGGGCGTGGAGCGCCGACCCGGCGATCGCGGTGACGGCGAGGAGCGCGGACAGCCGTTGGATCATTCTCATGCAACGCTCCCCCGGCAGGGGACAGGGCCCCAAAATAGGAGCAGACCGCGTGCCGGGAAACGTCGGGGGCGGCGACCTGTGATCCAGGTCACCGCCCCCGAGACCCGCGCCGACCGCGCGGGGATTACTGCGGCATGGTAAAAATCCGGCTCCAGCGGATGTTGGTGAAGAACGGCAACGGCTTGTAGGTGTTGCCGTCGAAGCTGTAGTAGACCAGGAGCGGGCGGCCCCGGACGTTTTCGCGGGGTAGGAAGCCCCAGTAGCGCCCGTCGTAGGAGCCGTCCCGGTTGTCCCCCATCATGAAAAACGAGTCGGACGGCACCACAATGGGGCCCCAGTTGTTGAGATCCGGGTGGTAGGTGGCCGCCCGCGCGCCGCCGACGAGGTGCGACACCTGCCAGCGCCGCATCTGCTCCCGTTGGAGCGGATCGGCGTTGGCGGTCGGGTCGGTGCGGATGACCCAGGGCTCCTGCACCGCCTTTCCGTTCCGGTACAGCCGCCCGTTCTCCATCGCGAGGGTGTCGCCGGGAACCCCGATGAGCCGCTTGACCACCTTGAGCCCGGATTCTTCCACCGAATCGAAGACCAGGATGTCCCCCCGGCGCGGCTCCCGAAGGGCCGGCAGGCGCTTGTGGAGGATCGGCACCTCGGCTCCGTAGAGCAGCTTGTTGACGAACAGGAAATCGCCGATCAGCAGCGTGTTCTCCATGCTCCCGGAGGGGATCCGGAACGCTTCGACCAGGAAGGTGCGCAGGAAAAACCACACCACCAGCGCGACCAGAATTGATTTGGTCCAGTCCCAGAGCCAGCGGGCGAACGATTTCATCCGGTGAATCTCCGGCATCGGTGTTGAACTGCGTCAACGGTCAACGGTCAACGGTGAAAGACGCAATGACGCAACGACGCAAAGACGCAAAGACGCAAGGGTGCGGGGCAGGTCCCGTTGACCGTTCACTGTTGACTGTTGACGCCGTCAGGGCTGGTCCACCCAATCCGCAATAAAGATATCCGTCTCCCCGGCCACCCGGCCATGACGGTTGGAGGCCCAGACAAGTTTCCGCCCGTCCGGGCTGAACATGGGGAAGCCGTCGAAGTCGGGGTGGGTGGTGACCTTCTCGAGTCCACTGCCGTCGGCGTTGATCAGGAACAGATCGAAATGGCCGCTCCTCGGGTCCAGGTAATTGGAGGAGAAGATGATCCGCTTGCCGTCGGGGTGATAGTAGGGCGCGAAATTGGCGCCGCCCAGACGGGTGATCTGGTGGGGATCGCTGCCGTCGGCCCTGGCGATCCAGAGCTCCACCCTCGCGGGCCGCACCAGGCGGGCACCGAGTAGCCGGAGATAGTCGGCGCTGTCCGCGGCGGTCCCGGGATACCCGGCGCGCCAGACGATCCATTTCCCGTCCGGGGAGAAGAAGGCTCCCCCGTCATACCCGACGCGCCGGGTGAGGCGGCGCACGTCGCTCCCGTCCACGTTCATGGTGTACAGCTCGAGATCGCCGTCTCTGGTGCTGGTGAAAATGATCCGCCTCCCGTCCGGGGAGACGGTGGCCTCGGCGTTGTAGGCGCCGTTGTCGGTGAGCTGGCGGAGGTCCAAGCCGTCCGGCTTCGAGGTGTAGATCTCGAAGTGTCCGAGGGGCCAGACGTAGCCCATGGAATGGTCGGGCCGGGGCGGACAGGCCGTGTCGTACTTGAAGGTGGAGGAGTAGAGCACCCGGCGGTCGCCGTCATAGAAGAAGCCGCAGGTCGTGCGGCCCAGCCCGTTGGAGATCCGCCGCAGGCCGGAGCCATCCGCGTTGATGATGTATTGCTGGTCGCAGCCCTGGTCCACCTGCTCCTGGCGCTGGAAGATGATCTGCTTCCCCGAGCGGGAGAAATACGACTCGGCGTTGTTGCCGCTGAAGGTGAGCTGGCGGATGTTCCGGAGATGGCGCTCGCCCGGCTCGGGCTGGACGAACGGGGAGCCCTGGCTCCTGCCCGCCGGCACGGCTCCCGCGAGGGTCAGGGCAGAGACGACGGCCCGAGCCCTCACCGGAGCGCCTCCAACACCTGTGCGGCGTGGCCCTTCGGCTTGACCCGCTCGAATACTCGGGTGATCCGGCCGGCTTCGTCGATCACGAAGGTGGTTCGGCGGATGCCCATGTATCTGCGTCCGAACATCGATTTCTCTCCCCAAACCCCGTAGCGCTCCGCGACCGCGTGATCCAGGTCGGCGAGGAGCGGGAAGGGCAGGCGGAATTTTCGTTTGAACTTCCCATGGGAGGTGACGCCGTCCGGCGAAACCCCGAGCACCACGGCGCCGGCCTTCCCCACCTCCGCCCAACGGTCGCGGAACTCACACGCCTCGGCGGTGCAGCCCTCGGTGTCGTCTCGGGGATAAAAATAGAGGACCACCTTCTTCCCCCTGAGATCGGCGAGGCGCACCGTGTCACCCGCGTCCGACGGGAGGCCGAACTCAGGGGCTTTGGAGCCGGGTTTGAGCATAGAGGCGGTCAACGGACCTACGGTAATGCGAACGCCCGCAGCACCCCGTCCTCGCCGTCGCCCCCGGTGGCGATCACCACGAACTGGCGCCCGTCGCGGGTGCGATAGGTCATCGGCACGGCGTAGCCGAAGGCGCCGAGGTCGGCGCTCCAGAGCAGCCGGCCGCTGGCGCTGTCGAACGCCTGGAGCGCCGCCCCGCCCCCGGTGACGAAGACCAGCCCGCCCGCGGTCACCATCGGACCGGGAGAACCGACGACGCCCACCGGCGGAAGATCGAGCCCCTTGAAGAGCGGATGATTCCGGATCCGGGGCCAGTCACCCACCGTCACCTGCCAGCGCTGCTCGCCGGTGGCGAGATCCATGGCGGTGAGGGTCCCGTACGGCGGCCTGGTGATCGGCACCGTGCCCCCGACCTCCGGCTCGGCCTGATCGCCCGGCGAGGCGGTCAGGCCGAGCGAGGCGCCGAACTGGAGCGCGTACTCGGCGTCATTGGTCGCCGAATGCTGCGGGCGGCCTAGCTTGAGCAGCGCCGGCGAATTGTTCGCCTTGACGTAGAAGACGCCCGTCACCGGGTCGAACGCGCCGCCGCCCCATCCCGAGCCGCCGATCACCCCGGGAAGCGCGACGGTGCCCTGGAGGGAGGGGGGCGTGAAGAGCGGGCCGAGGCGGTAGGACCGCACCGCGTCGAGCGCCATCGCCTTGAGCGCAGGGGTGAAATCGATCAGGTCGGCTTCGGTGACCCCCTGCCGGCTGAAGGGCGCGGGCCAGGCGGGCACGGGTTGGGTGGGCGAAGCGCTCTCGCCCGGGACATCACTCGGCGGCGCCGGCCGCTCCGCGATTGGCCAGACCGGCTTGCCGGTCAGCCGATCGAAGACGAAGAGGAAGCCCGTCTTGGTGGGCACCGCGACGACCTCCCTCGCGCGACCGCTCTGGAGGACGGTCGCGAGGAGCGGGGGCGCGGGCAGATCGTAATCCCAGAGCCCGTGATGCACCGTCTGGAAATGCCAGACCCGTTTCCCGGTCCGGGTATCGAGGCAGACGACCGATTCGGCGAAGAGATTGTTCCCCTTGCGGGCGCCGCCATAGTAGTCGTTGCCCGGCGTGCTCACCGGCAGGAAGAGCAAACCGCGCGCCGTGTCCACGGTGAACGGCGCCCACACGTTGGTGTGGCCGACGCGAGCCCACGCGCTGTCCTCCCAGGTTTCGTTGCCGGGCTCGCCGGCCTGCGGGATAGGGCTCCAGCTCCAGACCCGGTTGCCGGTGCGGGCGTCGAACGCCTGCACGTCCCCGGGCGGCTCGCCGCGGTAGGTGAGCCGGTCGGCGACGCCGTTGCCGAGGATCACCAGGTCGCGCCAGACGACCGGCGGCGAGGTGTTGGTGTAATGGAGCCGGTTCACCGGACGGATCAGATTCGCCGTGAGATCCACCTCGCCGTTGGTGCCGAATGACGGCACCGGCTTCCCGGTGGCCGCGTCGAGCGCGATGAGCCGCCACCGGCTGTTGAGGAAGATCCGGCGCCCGCCGCCCCCCGCCCGGCCGTCGCTCCACGCCGCCACGCCGCGGTGCACGAAGCCCATGCCGTTGGGAGGCTGCCCCGCGTCGTAGGCACGGGGATCGAAGCGCCAGAGCTCCCGCCCGGTCGAGGCGTCGAGCGCCGCCACCTGGTTGTAGGGCGTGGAGAGAAAGAGCGTGTCGCCGAGCATGAGCGGCGTCGCCTCGAAGAGCCCCGGGTGCGCCCGCCTGGTGGAGTCGGGGCGCTCACCGGTGCGCCACTCCCACGCCTTGCGGAGCAGGTGAACGTTGTCGCTGGTGATCTGTGCGAGCGGACTGTATTTCGTCGCACCCGGGTCGCGTCCGTAGGTCGGCCACTCTCCCGCCGGCCCGCCGGCGCCGCCGGGCCCGGTCGCCCCGACCGAACCGCCGGGCGGATCGTACCGGTACACCGCGCCGCCCTTCATCACGAAGCGGACGCGGCGAAGCGCCGTGATGTCCGCCGAAGGGTCGCCCTCCACGGCGATCAGGTCCGCGGTGAATCCCGGTGCCACGGCGCCCACGCGGTCGCCCAGGCCGAGCGACTGCGCGTTGCGCGAGGTGGCGGCAACGATCGCGTCCATCGGCTTCTGGCCGCCCTCCTTGACGCGGCACACCAGATCCTCCGCGTTCCGCCCGTGCGACCCCGCCACGGCGTCGGTGCCGAACGCCAGCTTGAGCCCCGGTGTCGCCAGCGCGAGCCTGAACACCGCGAGCGCCATCGGGATGGCGCCCTCCATCGCCGCGAAGCCCGCCGCGTTGTAGTTGCCGATGCCCTCGTATTTCGCGCGGCTGTCGTAGAGGTAGTTCCGGAACACCAGCGAGCACTGCGGGTCGAACCAGGTGCCCCGCTCGGCGAGGAGCTTGAGCACCTCCGCCGTGGCGAAGACGCCGTGCTCGATCTGGCTGCACCCGGCGAGCGCCGCGGCCTGCATGCTCTCGGCGCTGTGGGCGTGCACCACGGTGCGGAGGCCCAGCCCCTTCGCTTCGCCGCAGAGCGCCGCGAGCTGCTGGTCCGAGAGGGTCTGGGCCCCGCCGTCGCGGATGCTGCGGGAGGCGAAGATCTTGATCACGTCGGCGCCGGCCGCCTTGCGCTCCCGTACCCGCTGCCGGAGCGAGTCCGGGCCCAGGCGCGGATCGGAGATGGGCTCGAGTGAGGTGAGCATGCGCGGCCCGGCCACCCTCCCCAGGGCAATCGCGTCGCGCAGGTCCCTGTCTTCCGCGTTCCCGAGCTCCTGCACCGTGGTGAAGCCGGCCTCGAGCGTCGCGCGGGCGTTGGCCACCATCGCCAGCTCCGCCTGGGCGGGGGTCTCGCCGTCGTTGCTGGTGTGCAGGCGGCCGCCCGGGTTGAAATGCCACGCCATATGGTCGTGCACGTCGATCAGGCCGGGGAGCAGGGTCCAGCTCCCCAGGTCGAAGTCCGGCTTCCGCCCCGCCGCGGAGCGCTCGACCCGGAGGATGCGCTTCCCCTGCACGACCACCACGGCATTCGCGATCGCGCCGCCCCTGCCGTCGAGCAGCCGCGCGGCTCGAATGGTGATGGGCCGATCCTGCGCGGCCATCGGCGCCGCTGCGAGGCAGGCCAGGAGCAGGATGCGGCGGAAGCGGCTCATGGGGAGCTCCCGGCGGAGGAGCCTGGCGCCCCCACGGACAGGAAGGCGAGGGATTTCATGCCCGGCGTGCCGGGAAGGCCTTCCCGATCTCCGCGGCGGAACGGAGCGAGAGCGCGCAGAAGGTGAGAGTGCCGTTGGCGCAGCCGCCCGACACGCAGGTGGGCGCCCCCACCACGAACAGATTCTCGTGATCGTGGCTGCGGCCCCACGAATCGGTGACGCTGCCGGCGGGATCATCTCCCATCCGGCAGCCGCCGGCGGGGTGGTCCTGAAACGGATCGCTCCGGGTCGAGAGCACTTCGCCGCCGCCGGCCCGCGCCATCTCGGTGAAGAGAGCGCGGATCCGCTCTTCGGTCCAGGCCTTGAGCGCCGCGGATTCCGGGGCGTCCCGGAAGTCGAGCCGGGGGAGGGGGTCGCCCCAGGGAGTCTTCTTTCCGGAATCGAGGGTGAGCTCGCTCGCACGGTCGGGGATGACGTCGTAGTAGGCCCGCACCCGGGCGGTGCCGGTCGCGGTGCGGCGGCGCCAGTCGGCCAGCAGCGCGTCGCCGAGGAGCGGACGCCCGCTTTCGTCGGCGAGGCGTGGCTCGCGTCCAGCCGCCGACTCCCACACCCGGAGATCGTGCCGGAGGTAGCGCTCCCCGCGCGGCACCCGCATGAACTTCTTGGTCACCAGGCTGTGCTGCTCGTTCATGCCCGGGAAGAGGCGGATCGGCAGGCTCACGTAGCCGCTCACGTTGCGGTGACCGGTCAGATACTTCCCGACCAGGCCGGAGCGATTCGCCAGGCCTCCGGTGAACCGGCCGGTGGCCGAGAGCAGCAGCAGGTGACTGCTCCAGAGGTAGCCGCAGGCCACCACGAAACTCCTGGCGTGGAACTCGAGCTCGCCGCCCCCGTCGCGGGCGGTCGCGACGGCGTGGCTCACCCGGTCGCTCCGCTCCTCCAGCACCAGGCGGCGTACCACCGTCCGTGGGAGGAGCCGCACCCGTCCCGATTTCCGCAACCCGTCCCAGGTGAAATCGGGAGAGTACTTGGCCCCGATCGGGCAGACCGGAAAGCAGGTGTCGTTGCGGCAGCAGGCGGGGCGGCCCCCGTAGGGCACCGAGTTCTTGGCGGACGGCTGGCTCCACATCGGGATGCCGGCCTTCGACACCCACTCGCGCAGCAGCTGCAGGTTGAAGGTGAGCGGCAGGGGCGCCTGGGGAAACGGCTTTCCCCGCGGATCGAGCTCCGGCGGCCCCTGCTCACCGGCCACGCCGAGGCGGACCTCCGCCTCCTGGTACCAGGGATCGAGATCGTCGTAGGAGACGGGCCAGTCGTGGCCCAGGCCGTAGCTGGAGCGAACCTTGAAGTCTTCCGGACTCCAGCGCGGGGTGACGCCCCCCCAGTGCATCGCGAGGCCGCCCACCTGCATCGAGCGGGACTGGATCCCGGGGACCTCGTAGCCCTCGAGGTGATCGTTCCGCCACGGGCTCTCGCCGTAGTCGAGGAAGCGGCGGCGCAGCGCGGCGCGGGTGGGAAGGGGGTCGGATTCGTCTCCCGCTTCCACCACCACGAGCGTGGCGTCGCGCTCCGCCGCGAGCTTCTCCGCCACCATCGCCGCGGTGATCCCGGAGCCGATGATGCAGACGTCGCTCTCGACGACTCGGCGGGGGAAGGCCACGGCTCAGCGCCCTCCCGCTCTGGGGAGCGGCATCCGGGAGGATTCGTCCAGCGGCCGGCAGCTGTTGCGGCCGATCCGGGCCCCGTAACAGAGGTCGGCGGCCTCGGCCGAGCCGTAGAAGAAGGCGAGCAGCCCGACCGCGAGGTGCGGCGCGCGATCCACCGGCGGCAGCCCGGCCAGCCTCGCGCCCTGGAGCGCCGCGCGCACCTGCTCCTGCCGCGCGGGGAGGTCCAGCGCGGCGAACGGCTTCCCACCGGCCTTCCGCGCCGCCTGGTCGAGCTCGCGGAGCTGGCCGGCCCAGCGCAGCGCCGGGCTCGGGCCGGTGCGGCGGATCTCGCCGCTGCCGTAGCCATGCAGCAGCTCGGCCCCTTCGCGGTACCCCGCCAGCCAGCGCTCGAAGCCAGCGACGATACGCTCGATTCCTTCGCCGCCCAGCTCCCCGGGAAGAATCGCGGCGCCGAGGGCACGGAGGAGGGCCGGGTCGAGATCGGCGACGGCCAGTCCGTGGAAGCGGCGCGCCACGAAGGGGAGCGGCGCCAGGGCGGCGAGCCCCTTGATCAGGCGGCGGCGGGCGGGAGAATGCATCGCAGCAGGGGAAGGTACGGCGCCGGCGCGGGCGTGCAAGGCGAGGGGCGGCGAAGCGTCCTCCTTCCTGTGGCACAGCCCTCGGCTTCTTCCCGCCCAACCCGGCCGTTTCTCATGCGTACCCTCGCCGCCTTCGTTCTGGTACTGCCCGTCTTCACGCTTGCCACCGCAGCGGTGACACCGCCCGCCCAGCAGCCGTCCCGTCCGCATCTGGCCGGCTCGTGGGAGCTCAACCCGGAGAAGAGCCAGAGCCAGCAGCGGGAAGGAATCTCCCGCGGCTACCCGGGCGGGATGGGACGGGGCCCCGGTGGACCGGGGGGACGCGGCTTTCCCGGCCGGGGCGGCGGCGAGCCGCCGAGCGAAGAGTTTCCGGACCTCAGCCGGAACGGTGGGGACCGCGGCATGCGGGAGCTGCTGCGCCCGAAACAGCACCTGGAGATCGCCCAGACCGACAGCTCGGTCAGCATCAAGGACGACGCCGGCTGGGAGCGGGACCTGCTCCCCGACGGGCGGAAAGTGCGTGAGGAGCTGAGCCAGGGCGGCCCCGCGGAGGTGGAATCAGCGTGGAAGGGAGAGAAGCTCGTCTCCCACCGGAAGCTCGATCAGGGCGACGAAGTGAAGGAGACGTTCGCCCTGGACAGGAAGACCGGCGAGCTGGTCGTGGAGCTGGAGGTCAAGTCGAAGCGGCTGCCTCGGGCGATGGCGATGAAGCGGGTGTATGACAAGACGCAATGACGGAAAGGCGGACTAGAACCTCCCCCACAGATACTGATTCGTCACCTCGTGATGGAACTGGATCTCGGGAACCTTGATCAGGGTCCCCAGCGCCTTGGGACAGCGATCCGCCGAGGCGAGCTTGAGATCGGCGTAGCGCTTGTGGACGGTCTCGCCGAGCAGGTCCACGGCGAACTTGCTGCCCTTGAAGAGCCGGATGGCGTCGTAGATGTTGTCGGGCAGGAACCGGGTCCGGTCCCGCCGCTTCTCCCCGTCGTCCTTTTCCACCGGCCCCTCGAAGCCGGTCCTGAACAGGGTGTAGATCGCGAGGTAGGGATTGGCGTCCGGCGCGATCGAGCGCATCTCGATCCGCATGGACTTCTCGTTGCCCAGGGGGATCCGGATCATCGCGCCGCGATCCACGGCCGATGCCTTGATCTGGTTGGGCGCCTCGAAGTGCGGGTCGAGACGGCGGTAGGCGTTGACGCTCGGATTGAAGAGGAGGCAGGTGTCCTGGCCGCTGCTCAGGATCCGGTCTATGAACTTGTACCCGAGCCTGGAGAGCTTGTCGGGCCCCCTGGGGTCGAAGAAGAGGTTTTTCCCCTTCTGGCTCACCGAAAGATTGGTGTGCATGCCGCTCCCGTTGATGCCGGTGGCCGGCTTGGGGAGGAAGCTCGCCGTCATGTCGAAGCGGGCCGCCACCTGGCGGCAGATCAGCTTGTAGAGCAGCACCTGGTCGGCGGCGATGCCCGCCTCGGTGTAGCCGTAGTTCATCTCGAACTGTGACGGCGCCACCTCCGGGTGGTCCTTCTCGTTCGCGAAGCCCATCGCCCGCTGCACCTCGGCGGCGGTGTCGATGAAGAGGCGGAGGGTGTCGCCGGGGAGGGAGTGGTAATAGCCGCCGGTGCTGGGGAACTCGAACCCGCCGGTCTCGTAGTAGCGCCGCTCGGCGTCCCGGCCTTTGAAGAGAAACCCCTCGATCTCGTTGGCCGCGTTGCAGACGTAGCCGTCCTTCTGGTAGAGCCGGTCGAGGTAGGTCTTCAGCCGGGCCCGGAGGTCGGCGACGTACGGGGTGCCGTCCTTCTCCAGCACGTCGGCGAAGATCAACACCTTGCCGGGCCCGAAGATATCGGCCGGCAGCCAGTAGATGGCGGGCCAGTCCATCGCGAGCCGGAGATCCGATTCGGCCTGCTGGGAAAAGCCGCGGATGGAGGAGCCGTCGAAGGTCAGATTGTCGGCGGACTTGAGCAGGAATTTCTTGTCGTAGTCCAGCATGTGGAGGCGGCCCTCGAGGTCGGCGAAGCAGACCGTCACCGCCTTGAGCTTTTTTTCGTCGGTGAGGTAGCGCATCCGCTTCTCGCGCAGCTTGTCGGGCGCGGCGCGCGCCAGCCGCTCCGCCTTCGCCTCAAGGTTCATTTCCTCGAGCCGGTCGTAGGGAATCTCCAGGAAGTCTCTAAGATCAGTGCTCATAACGGACGGCTCCGCGGTGACCACGGTGAGGGGGGGCCTGGGGGGGAGAATCTATGTCACGTAGACTAAAAAATCAACTATTAAGGCTTACTTGGCTGGAAGATACGATAAAAAGCCGTCCATTTAACCTTTCGTTTTGCTGGGCTGGCCGGACGCGCCCACCGGCGCCCGGGCGGTGTCGCCCGGCACCACGGGAGGGGTCCGGTCGGCGACGGTAATCTGCACCTGCGCCCCGGGGGTCAGCCGGTCGGTGCCGCCCACCACCACCTGGTCCCCGGGCTCGATCCCCTGCCGCACCTCCACCGAGCCGGGGCTCCGGACCCCGAGCACCACCACCCGGCGCTCCGCCTTGCCGTCGCGCACCACCCAGACGTAGTTGGCGCCCTGGCTCGGGCTCACCGCCTCCTCCGGGATGACGGTCGCGCTGGGGCGGACGGCGGTTTCCAGCCGGGCCTCGATGAACATGCCGGCCTGGAGCTCGCGGCGCGGGTTGGGCGCCAGCGCCTTGACCAGGATCGTCCGGCCCGGGAGCTGGACCACGGGATCCACAAAGTCCACGGTGCCGATGAAGTCGCGCCCGGCCAGCGCGGCCACCCGGAAGAGCACCTTCTGGCCCTCGCGGAGCTTGTCGGCGTAGCGCTCGGGGACCTGGAAGGAGGCCCGCTGGGGATTCACCGTCTGGAGGGTGATCAGGCGGGTGCTGTTGTTGACGTAGTCCCCCAGGCTCGCCAGCCGCTGGCCCACCACGCCCGCGAACGGCGCCCGCACCAGGGTCCGGTCGAGGCGGAGCTGGAGCAGGTCGAGGCCGGCCTGGGTGCTGCGCATCTGGGCTTCGGCCCGCTCGACGTCGGCGGGCGCGGCGGCCTTCTGGTCGAGCAGCTGCTTGGTGCGGGTCAGGGCCTGCTCGGCCAGGTCGCGGTCGGCCTGGGCCCGGGCCACCTGGGCCTTGAGCTCGCCGTCGTCCACCTTGAAGAGCGGCGTCCCCTTCTCGACCTCGGCCCCCTCCCGTACCAGGATGTCCACCAGCCGGCCGTCCACCTCGGGACGGAGCTGGATGGACTGCAGCGGCTCGATCTGCCCGGTGGCGGTGATGGCGTCCACCACGGTATCGGTGCGGGCGAGCACCACCTCCACCGGGACCGGACCCGCGGGCCCCCGCCCGCCGCGGCCCGAGCCGGCGGGGGGCGCCGCGTTGGAGCCGCCACAGGATGAGAGGGCGAGCACGGCGAGGGCGGCACCGGCGAGTCGGGTCACGGAGCGGTCCGGTCGCTGAAGAGCCGCTGGCCGAGGATCGCCTCGAGCCCCGCCAGGGCGAGGCGCACGGCGTACCGGGCCTGGACCAGCTCGGCCTGGGCCTCCGTCAGGCCGGTCTGAGCGTCGAGGAGGTCCAGGATGGTGGTGGCGCCGCCCCGGTAGCGGGCTTCCTGGACCCGGAAGTTTTCCAGGGCGATCAACAACCCCTGGGTCGAGTAGTCCGCGGTGGCCCGGGCCGTCTCGTAGGCTTCGTAGGCCTCGGTCACATCAACCTCGGCGGCCCGCTCGAGGTCCTCCCGGATGGCGCGGGCGGCGTCGCGGGCGGCGCGCGCGCGGCTCACGGCCAGCTCGCGCTGGGCGTTGTCCCAGAGCGGAAAGCTCACCGAGACGGTCATCGAGGTCCGGGTGAGCCCATGGGGGTAGAAGTGGTCTCCGAAGGTGGTGGAGTTGGCCGCCAGGAAGGCCTGAGGAAGGTAGGTGGAGCGCCGGGCCCGCACCGAGGCCTCCGCCGAGCGCTCGTTGGCCCGCGCGACCCGGTACTCGGGCCCCTGCTGGAGGGCCTGGGCAATGGCGTTCGGCAGGGTCAGGGGGAGCGGGGGGGCCGGGGCGGTGTCGAGCGGCACGGCATCCGCGCCCCCCGGGGTCCCGACCCGCCGTCCCAGCTGAAGGTGCGCCACCCGGAGCCGCGCTTCGTTCTGGAGCAGGCCGACCCGGGCCCGGTTGAGCTCGAGGAGGAGCTGGAGCGAATCGGACTGGACGGCGGCCCCGCTCACCACCCGCGCCCGGGCGACGACCAGCTGCTCTTCCGCGCGGCGGACCCGATCGCGGGCCACGTCCAGCAGCTCCCGCCCGCTCAGGACCGAGTAGTAATCCGCCTCGGTGCCGAGGGCGGACTCGAAGCGCTGCCGGACTTCGCCAGCCCGCGCGCTCTCCAGATCGGCCGAGGTCCGCCCGACCTCGGCGAGCTTGCGGAACCCGGTGAAGAGCTCGAACCGGGCGTCAATGCGGGCGGTGGCGCTGGTTCGGGCCGGGGAGCCGATCCCCACATTGAACTGGGGGATCGAGAAACCGGTGTAGTCGGTGCTGAGGGTGATCGAGGGGAGCACGAACGCCGACCGGGCGGCGCGACGCGCCCAGGCGGCGTTGTCCACCGCCCCAAGCGCGCCGACGTAGCCCGGATCCAGCCGGGCCGCCCGGGCGAGGGCCTCGGCGAGGGTGATCCGCGGGAGGGAATCGGCGGGCGCGGCCGCCGCCCCGGCGAGCGCCGCGAGGACGCAGAGAATCATTCCGCCTCCACCGGGCGGACGGCCTGCGGAGGCGGAGCGCGGCGGGTGCGGGCCAGGCGGACCAGCGCGGTGTCGAGCAGGGAGTACACCACCGGCACCAGGAAGAGGGTCAGCGCGGTCGAGAAGAACACGCCGCCCACGATCGCATACCCGAGCGGCCGGCGGCTGATCGAGCCCGCGCCGAGGCTCAGGGAGATCGGGACCGCGCCCATGATGGTGGCCACCGAGGTCATCAGGATGGGACGGAGCCGGATGCGCCCCGCCTCCATGAGGGCGGCCAACGTTTGCAGCCCCCGGGCCCGGAGCTGGTTGGTGTACTCGACCAGCAGGATCGAGTTCTTGGTCACCAGGCCGATCAGGAGGATCATGCCGATCTGGCTGTAGAGGTTGATGCTCGAGCCGGCCACGTAGATCGTGAAGAGCGCGCCGGTGACCGCGAGCGGCACGGCCATCAGCACGGTGAACGGGTGGACCAGGGACTCGAACTGCGAGGCGAGCACCATGAAGACCACCGCGAGGGCGCCGAGGAAGGCCCAGTAGAGCGCGGTACCGCTCTCGGCGAGCTCGCGGGATTCGCCGGCCAGGGCGGTGGTCGAGCCGGCGGGGAGCACCTCGGCGGCGATCCGCCCGAGCGAATCGAGGGCCTCCCCCAGGGTGAAGCCCGGCGCGAGGCCGGCGGAGAGCGTCGCCGAGCGGACCCGGCCGAAGTGGCTCAGCTGGCGGGGCCCCACCCCCTCAGTGACGCGGGCGAGCTGATTGAGGGTGATGAGCTCGCCGCCCCGGCCGCGGACGGCGAGTCCGCTCATGTCGGAGGGCGTGGCGCGCTCCTCGGGGTTGAGCTGCACCACC